>JBILUY010000170.1:0-5616 GCA_044370735.1 Crocinitomicaceae bacterium
AAATTTATTTTAGTTTTCTTCTCATTTAATAAAATATCGTATCACTTCTGATGCTCCATATAAGCCAAATAATCCTGGCATATAACTAATTGTTCCATAAAATGAACGTTTAAAATTTGAGCCATCTGTCATTTTTAACGAGTCTTTTATTTGGATTTCCGAAGAGTAAACAGCTTTAACACGTTTAAAGTTAATACCTTCTCTTTTAAGTCGTTTTTTAATTGTACGGCCAAGTTTACAATTGTTTGTGTTTTCAAGTTTAGTTACTTGAACTTTTGAAGGGTCTAATTTACCTCCGGCTCCTAAATGAGTGATTATCTTAATTTTTAAACGTAAACATGCCTTTATCCATTCTAATTTTGGAGTAACAGAATCGATACAATCCATTACATAATCTGGTTTATATTCGTTTAGAATTTCCCAAACACGTTCTGGAACTACAAATTCTTGTATGATATTTACCTTAACTTCAGGATTGATTTCCTTTATTTTTTCCCCTAAGACTACTGCTTTGTTTTTGTTTATGGTAGAATCAATAGCAGTTAATTGTCTGTTTTTGTTTGATATATCAAAAACGTCTCCATCTATGATAGTCATGGTTCCAACTCCAGCTCTAGCGATAAATTCACCAGCAAATGACCCAATTCCACCAAGACCAACGATTAAAACGTGAGCGTTTTTTAATTTGTTAATATTCTCATCTCCAATTAATAAAGCGCTTCTTTCTAACCAATTCCCCATTTTGTAAATACAGTTTTAAAGTTGTTAAATATTATTTCTTCCAAATCTAACAAAGAAATCTCTTTTAATGAAGCTATTTTAAGGTAAACTTCCTGAATAGAATGATTTTCATCGTTATCTGTTTCTAAAAATATTCTATTATCTGGTATTTTTTTTATGATAGCTTGAAGTTTTTCATCAAATAAAATAGCCGTTCCAATGCTAATGTAAAAATCTTCATTTAATAAGTTTTCCAACAAAGTTGTTTTTCGAAAACCGTGTATAATCCATGGTTGTGTTGGTTTTAGTTTTCGTTTGATTTCAATCAATTCATTAAAGCTTTTTACGCAATGAATAATCACAGGTAGATTTAGTTTTTCAGAATAAATTAGTTGATTTTTAAATTCAGTAATTTGTTTATTTATATTTATTTGTACTAATTTATCTAAACCTATTTCTCCAATAGATAAACAGTTATTATGATACAAATAGAGTTCTTCGAAAACTTTTTCTTCAAGTTCGAAGGGGCCTATTCCATAGCTGAAATAAGAACAATCGAATTCACTCGAATTTAAAATTTCAATCCCTTCTAATTTGCGATGATGCGTATGTATGTTTATTAACATAGTTTGCTCTTTTATAAACGAAAGTTACCAAATTAAAATAATTTTTATATTTTCACGTCCTCAATTAAAATTAAAAAAATGAGTTCTAACAACGAGTTAATTGAAAGAATAGAAGCAAAAGGTACTCTTTTTGGTCATCCAAAAGGTTTATTTCTTTTATTTTTTACTGAAATGTGGGAGCGTTTTAGCTACTACGCAATGCGTGCTATTTTGATTTTGTACATGACTAAACTATGGATTGAAAATGGTTTGCAAATACCTGCTAGCAGTGCGAACTTAATTTATGGTTTTTTCACTGGATTTGTATATTTTACTCCAATTATTGGTGGAATGATTGCTGATAGGTATATTGGTCAACGAAATGCAATTACAATTGGTGGGATTACTATGTTTTTTGGACAATTAATTTTGTTTGGTTTTAATACTCACACAGGTTTGGCCATAGGATTAATTTTGCTTATAATCGGTAATGGATTTTTTAAACCAAATATTTCAACTCTTGTAGGTAGGTTGTACAAAGATGGTGATAGTAGGAGAGACTCAGCTTTTTCAATTTTTTACATGGGTATTAATACAGGAGCTTTAATTGCTCCTTTTGTAGTAGCTTTTCTCTGTAATTCTTGGTTTTCTACTTCTGTAATTGATGATCATGGTAAACATTTTGTCGGTTATGGTTATCGTTATGGATTTTTGGCAGCTGCAATTGGTATGGCTCTAGGACAAATCATTTTTAACTTATTTTCTAAAAAGTATTTATTAGAAATTGGCACAAAACCTGTTAAAGTATCTAAAGAAGAAGTAAAAGAAAATAATAAAAAAGAACCTCTGACAAAAGTCGAAAAACAAAGAATAACAGTGATTGTTATCTTAACCTTTTTTGTTATATTTTTCTGGGCTGGATTTGAACAAGCAGGATCTTCTATGACTTTGTATACTGATAAGTATATTAACAGAAAGGTTTTTGGCTGGGAAATCCCTACAGAATTATTCCAATCTTTTAATCCAATTTTGATTGTGCTTTTAGCACCAATTTTTGCTTGGTTTTGGTCTTCTAAATTGGGATCTCGTTTAACTACTCCAGTTAAAATGAGTTTAGGTATGATTTTATTAGGAATTGGTTTCTTGTTTATGTTATTAGCAACTATGGGAGTTAAAACAAGCGTGGTAAATAACACCGAAGTTGTAACTCAGAAAGCATCTTTAATATGGTTGTTAATGACCTATTTTTTTCATACAATTGGTGAGTTGAGTTTGTCTCCTGTAGGTTTGAGTGTTGTAACCAAGCTTGCACCAGTTAAACTTGCCTCTTTATTGATGGGGGTTTGGATGTTATCTTCATTTGTCGCTAATATTATCGGTGGTTTTATAGCAGCTTATGTAGAAACTATGGGTGCAGCTACAATATTTACTTCTATAGCTTTATTTGTAATAGTTTTAGGAGTTCTAATGTTGATATTATCTAAGTTTCTAAGTAAGATGATGCATGGAGTGAATTAATTTATGAGGCTTTATAAAGAAGCCTTTTGTAATTTAAATATTAAATACATCTATTTCACAAGAACATACTGTGTAAATGAAAGAGGCTATATCAAGTTTTGATACAGCCTCTTTTTGTAAATATCTATCTTCAATCTTCTAATCTGCAATTTGTAATCTATAATTTTTAAATCTACTATGTCTAAAAATCACCCTAAAGCCTTACCGTTTTTATTCTTTTCTGAAATGTGGGAACGTTTCGGATATTATTTAATGATCGGAATTTTTACGCTGTATTTAAAAGATGCAGTAAATGGTTTTGGTATGACCGAAGCCGAAGCGTCTGATTTGTATGGAACGTTTATTGCCTTTGTGTTTTTAACACCCTTTATAGGAGGTTTATTAGCAGATAGAGTGCTAGGTTATAGAAAATCGATTACCATTGGTGGTATTATGATGGGGGTAGGATATTGTTTGATGTCTATTCACTCATTATCTATGTTATACACTGCAATGTTGTTAGTGATTTTAGGAAATGGTTTTTTTAAACCTAATATTTCTACTCTTTTGGGGAATGTGTATAACGATGAAGAATACAAAGACAAAAAAGATAATGGGTATATAATTTTTTACATGGGTATCAATATTGGTGCATTAATCTGTAATTTCTTTGGTGCGGCATTATATAATTTATATGGCTGGGGTGCTGCGTTTATTGCTGCTGGAATAGGAATGTTTATTGGAATAATTATTTTTTGGTTAGGTACAAAACACTTTAAACATGCAGATGTGATTAAACCAAAAAGTGAAACAGATACTCCATTATTGAAGATTTTTGGTACGATTTTACTACCATCAATAATTTTTGGTTTGATTGGTTTTTTCCTTCCTGAACCATTAGTGGGTTCTCATTCTACAGACGCATTTTTGTTTGGTTGTATTCCTATCGTTTTCTTTTATGGTAAATTATATTTTAAATCTCCAAAAGAAGAGAAAAGACCGATTGCTGCGATGTTGGCAATTTTTTCAGTAATTATATTGTTTTGGGCTGTGTTTAAACAAAATGGATCAACTCTAAATAATTGGGCAGATAAATATACAGATCGTGAGATTCCAAAAGCGATGATACCTGCGATGTCTTCTGTTTATTTGGTTGATAAAAACACATATTTGAAAGATACATTTGTAGTAATGGATAATCAATTTAGGGTGCTTGATAAAGAAAAAACGGAGATTACATATCCTCCTTACTATAAAAATGTAGAAAAAGAGAAATTACCAAAGGAAGGGGAGAGTTTGTATTTATATAATACAAATCTTTTTCAGTCTGTAAATCCATTTTGGGTAATTGTTCTAACTCCGCTTGTTGTCTCTTTTTTCTCATTTTTAAGAAAAAGAAATCGAGAACCATCGACTCCAACAAAAATTGCTTTAGGATTATTAATAGCATCTTTATCCTGTTTTGTGATGTATTCTGCTATTTTTTATTGTCATAATGGATTGGTAAAATCTTCACCATGGTGGTTTATTGCTTCATATGGTGTTATTACTATTGGAGAATTGTTTTTAAGTCCAATTGGACTTTCACTCGTTTCAAAATTAAGTCCGCCAAGATTAACAGCTTTAATGATGGGAGGGTGGTTTTTAGCAACCTCTATCGGAAACAAACTTTCAGGAGTGTTGAGTAGCCTATGGGATGGCTATGAACATAAATCAAATTTCTTTTTGGTGAATTTCGTCTTGTTAAGCGTTGCTGCAGCAATTATGTTTTTAATGCTTCGCTGGTTAAATAAAATATTCAAAGAGTATTTAGGGTAAAACTTTTTAAGCAGGATTTTATTCCTGCTTTTTTATACATTTTTATTTTAAATGAATTCATATTTTTAGGAATGAAAAGTGCTTTCTATTTGTTTTTTTTGTTAATCTTATTTTGTTGTGATTGTTTTTTATCACACAGAATTTTTCACTATATAATTGGTAATTTATAATATTTTACTAAAAACATGTATATAGTAATTAGAAGAATTATTAAAAAAGAATCAGACGAATTAAAAAATAAAGGGTGTTAATAATGATTGAAGTTGTTTTTTTATTGATTTTAGTGTTATGTATAACTATTATTTCACTTTATAAAAATAGGTTCAAAGCCTTATTATTTTTTGTTTTAATTGAAACTAGTATTTTAATTCCAACGCTAGCTTATTCTGGAAATTCATTTAGACTTCATGTAGGAATATTGGGAACTTTTTTTGGGTATTTAGCCTTACTCATATTTTTCATTTACATAATCATAGTAAAGAAAAAAGGTAAAAATGACTTCAAGCTATAGTTTCAGTCTATTACTGTTCTTGAAATAATCACATCAGATTTGTTCCACAGAATTTGAAACCCTACTTTAATTTAAAACCAATTCAATTATCAAATAATCTAACCCAATTTCGAGTTTGAATTCCCCTTATACTATATAGTAAGTGTATCGGAACAGTACCAAGATTGTCATTTTTTAATAATATCACCTAAAATTCAATCAACAGAATCAAGAAATATCAAATCGTACTATTTAAAATTCTATCAACTTATGTCTTTTGCCTAATGCTTAATTACTAATCACTACTCAATAACAACCTAATTACTAATCAACTAAAAAATAATTCAAAAATTTGTCAAAAAAAGTTTGTTAAAATGTAAAAAGAGTGTCTATATTTGCACTCCGCAATCGAGCGGTGGTTAACACTTGAAGTAGGGAAATAAAAAAAAACTTTCAGAAAGTGTTGCGAGATTAAAAAAGTTGATT
>JBILUY010000164.1:0-5767 GCA_044370735.1 Crocinitomicaceae bacterium
AAGAAATAAAAATAAATTCTGGTTTGACAATATTATCAATTTCACATATCATTGAATTAAAAAGACTTGATAAAATAATAGATGCTCTAAGTATAATTGATGATAATATTGAAATTCATTGGAAACATATAGGTTGGGGAAAACCAGATTTTGAAAATAAAATTAAGTCTCTAGCTGAAGAGAAATTAAAGCATAAAAAAAATATAACATTTAGCTTTCTTGGAAAGTTAGATAAACAATCGGTCGAAAAAATTATTACTAATGATAATATTGACCTTGTAATAAATTCTAGTGATACTGAAGGAATACCAGTGTCTTTAATGGAAGCAATTTCTGCAGGAATCCCAATAATAGGTTATGATATAGGCGGTATTCCTGAAATAATTTCGGATAATGTAAATGGATTTCTTTTAAAATCAAATACAAAATGTCCAGAATTAGAATTAGCTCAAGCGATAACAAAATTTTCAAACTTTACAGAGCTAGAAAGATCTGAAATGTCTAGGAATGCTAAATTATTATGGCAATCAAAGTATAATTCTTGTTTTAATTATTCAAAAATGGAGAAAATCTTAACAAATATTGATGTTGATCACTATGTAGAGTGTTCTAGATGTTTGGTTAATAGTGACATACATAAAGAGATTGTTTTGAATAAATATGGTATTTGTGATATTTGTGAAATTATAGATACTAAAATAGATGAAATAAATCTAAGAAGAAACTCAAATTATCTTGCAAATTCTGTTTCTAAAATTAAATCCATAGGTAAAAATCAAAAATATGATTGTGTAATTGGTATTAGTGGTGGGGTTGATAGTGCCTTTTTAGTATTAAAGGCAAAAGAATTAGGTTTAAGACCTTTATTAGTTCATATAGACAATGGATGGAATTCGGAGCTGGCAGTTTTCAATATTGAGTCATTAGTCAATCAACTTGGTTTTGACCTTTATACTGTTGTAATTGATTGGTATGAAATTCAAGATATCGTAAAATCTTTCTTAAGAGCATCCGTTATTGATATCGATTGGGCAAATGAAATGTGTTTTGTTTCAACTTTGTATAAAGTTGCTAAAAAATTTGGTATTAAGTCTATTTTAACAGGACATCAGGTTGCATCGGAAGGTTGGATGCCAGAAGAAATTGTACACTATAAGCTTGATTTAATTAATTTTAAAGATATTCATGATAAGTTTGGTGAAATTAAACTGAAAACTTATCCTACAATTGGTTACTTGAAAAGTTTTTATTATGAAAAAATATTAAAAATCAAATATTATTACCCTTTAGACTATCTTGATTATCATAAGGATAATGCAAAAAAAGAACTAGTTGAAAAGTTCGGATGGAGAGACTATGGACAGAAACATTTTGAAAATATTTTCACAAGGTTTTATCAAGCTTATATTTTACCAAAGAAATTTAATGTTGACAAAAGAATTTTCCATTACTCAGCTTTAATTGCATCAAATCAGCTGTCAAAAGAGGAGGCTAAAGAATTATTAAACGATGATAATTATTTTACTTCTGGTCAATATTTAATTGATAAAGAGTTTATTCAAAAAAAGCTAGGTTTTTCAGAAGATGAATTTAATCAAATTTTAGATATGAAGCCAAAATCACATCTTGAATATAAGTCGTTTATAAATATAATTAAGAAAGTGAAAAAAATTAAAGACTTTATTTTTGGATTATAATGTCAGATCAACCTAAAAAAATAATTATTATTTCATATTTTTTTACCCCATGTTCATTAACAGCAGCACAACGACCAAAAGCCTGGGTAAATTATCTAATGAAATATGGATATAAGCCTATAATAATTACTAGGAATTGGGATATAACCATCAATCATCCTAAAGATCAATTAATATCAACGGGGACTGAGGTTATTCACGAGATTCATGAGAATTATGAAGTTTATTATTTGCCCTACAAAGCAACATTGAGAGATAATTTATTTAACTCTAAATTTAAATTTATAAGATTTTGGAGTAAATTTTTTACAATAGTTCATTTGTTTTTAGAAAACTTTTCCAATCTATTTATTCCATTCTCAAATTTATTCAGTTTTTCAACTGAAATTATAAAAAAAGAAGATATTAAAGCAGTTATAATTACAGCAAACCCATTTATTCAATTTCGTTTCGGTTATTTAATAAATAAAAAATTTAATATCCCATGGATTGCTGATTATAGAGATGATTGGACGACATCTGAAATAGAAAAGAAAGAGTCAATTTTACATAAATTCATTTTGAAAATTCATAAACATTTTGAATTTAAATGGGTTAAAACAGCTTCATATGTAACTTCTGTTTCTGATGTTTATACAGAAAGAATTTCTTCTTTTACAAAAGTAAAAGGAGAGGTAATCTTAAATGGGTTTAATAAATTTGTAGATGTTGACAAAGTCTCCGAACCAACTATTTTTTCTATTACATATAATGGTACTTTGTACCCTACACAAGATGTAGAAACTTTTTTAGATGTAATAATTGAATTAATTGATGAGTTTTCTGAAAAGATTAAAATTCATATAAATTTTCCTGGAGCTAAATTTGATCAAATTCAAGCGAATAGGATTTTGAAAAAAATGAAAAAATATGAGGGTAATTTTTTTATATCAGATAGAATTGATAAAAATACAGTTTTAGAAATGCAAGGAAAATCTGATTTACTATTAATGTTAACTCATACAAATGTAAAAGGAATCCCGTCCAGTAAACTTTATGAATACATATCTTTAAAAAAGCCAATTTTAACTTTTCCATCTGATAATGATATTGTTGAGCAAACTTTAAACTATATTGGGAATGGAATTATTTGTAATGATAAAATCGAATTAAAACAGAAGTTAGTAGAGCTGATTAATAAAAAAATAGATTCTGAACCCTTGATAGATTTTATTGATGATTCTAAATATTTACACTTTTCCGTAGAGAAGCAGGTTAAAAAATTAGCCAATCTTATTGATATTCTTTTAATTAAATAATTGTATGATTTTTTTATTTTTTTCATTTTTTTTATTTGGTCTTTATTTTTATGATAAAGTAAAGTCGATTTCAAAAACTGTCATTATAGTTTTTAATCTTTATACATTTTTAATTGTTTTTTCAACAGAAGTTTTAAGTTATTTAAAATGCTTTAATTATTCATTCTTAAATACTTTTTGGGCGTTGATTTTTATATTTTCTGTTGTACTCTCAAGAAATAAATTAGCTTCTTTAAAACGATTTGAATTAAAAGGGTCGTTTGCAAAATATATAAAATCAATAGACTATGCTTATTTAGGCTTGTTTACACTTTGTATAATTCTAGTAATTCAATCTTATGTTTTTCCACCAAACAACTGGGATTCTATGACTTATCATCTCGGAAGATTACCCCATTGGATTGAAAATGAAAGTGTTTTTCATTATAGAACAGCTATTTACAGACAAATTTATCAACCTCCTTTATCAGAATGGATTATGTGTCAGGAATTGATTTTATTTGGAAGCGATAGATTTCTAAACGCAACACAATTAATTTTCTCTTTTGGCATCATTGCTATTTTATGTCAGTTTGTTAAGTTGTTTAATGTAGATAAAAATGGAAAAAAGATTTTAATACTTTCTGTTCTTTTAATACCTGAATTAATCCTTCAGTCAACATCAACTCAAAATGATTTAATTTTAAGCTTTTATTTGTTAGGTATAGTATATGGAATAGCAGAATTATATCAGTCTTTGAATCTGTATAATTTTATTTCTGTTTCTTTATTTACTTCATTTGCTTTTTTGACAAAGGGAACCAGTTTTATTTTTGTGCCATTTATATTTTTTATTGGTTTTATTATTTTATACTCAAAGTATAAATTTGAATTATTAAAAAATATTAAATCGATTTTTGCATTTTTTCTTGTTGTATTGGTAATACCTTTTGGACATTTTTATAGAAATTTAATGTTATCTAATGATGTATTTGGAAATCCAAGTGAGTCATACTTTAATGAAAATATAAATCCAAATACAATTATATGTGGAGTTTCAAAAAATATTGGGTTACATTTTGGAGTTCCAAAATTCAGTGAATTAACTAATCAGTTTGTTGAAAAAATTCATTTAGTTTTAAATGTTAACATTTCTGATGTAAATAATAATTTTAATGGAATTAAATTTCATTTAAATGAATGGCAGCATTCTGAAGATGATGCATCAAATTTCTTTCATATATTCCTTTTCTTGTTTGCAACTTTAGTTTTAATTGTAAAATGGAAAAAAGTGTGTAATTCTTTTAAGATATTTCATTTGACAGGTTTCATTTTGTTTTTGGTTTTTTCTATTGTTCTTAAATGGCAACCTTGGCATTCTAGATTACAATTACCAATTTTTGTTATTTTAACTATTTCTTCTATTCTTATTTTATATAGAATAATACTAAAAAAACGACATAAAATCACACACTTTTTAATGTTGCTTTTTTTAGTGTATGGATTGATAATTATATTTCAAAATCCAACTAAAAAAATAAATAGTATTTCTATTTTATCTGAAAATAGATTTGAAAAACAATTTGTATACAATAAATCAGAATTAAAAGACTACGCATATATAGGTGAATTACTAACTAAACACACTATTGGATGGGAGGTGCATGAAGATACTTGGGAATATCCTTTATACTGTTTTCAAAATAGATTTAAATTATATCGAACAATTAAATCTGTGAATGTTCATAATCCGTCTAATCATTTAAATCAGTTTACGAAGTTTGATTTTATTATAACACAAAAGAATGCTCCAAGCATTAAAGGGTTAACACTTTTTAAAAAATTAGATTTTTTTACTATTTATAAAGTTAAATAAAATGACTTGGAGCGAAGGTATTTTTCAATTTCTAGGAATATTCGATGCGTTAGCGATTATAATTTGGTTTTTTATTTTATTAGCTGTTGTTAACCGTACCTATGATAAAAATAAAGATCTTGAATATTTTAAATATTACAAAAGAGGTTTTTATTTTAAATTTTTTGCTGCGATTATTTTTTCATTTGTATATATTTTTGTTTATAATGGTGGTGATTCTACCGCCTATTGGGATACTGCTCAAAAACTAAATAGACTTTTTTGGATTTCACCTTCAAAATATTTTGAAGAACTTTTAAATTTTGATCCAGAGCGACAACGATATTTTTCTTTTGATTTTGAAAACACTGGGTTACCACCCAATTGGATTTATAAAGAAGATGAAGCTTGGTTTGCTGCTAAAGTTTTCTCTATTTTGAGTTTTTTGACTTTTAAAAGTTACTTTGCCATGACAATGATTTGTTCATACATCTCTTTTAGAGTTTCGTGGTTACTATTTGAATTTGCTTTAAAATATTCTATTTGTAAAACAGAAACACTTGTTATTGGAGTACTTTATTTACCATCTACTGCTTTTTGGTGTACAGGTGTTACAAAAGATATGATTATCTATTCTTCTATTGTTTATCTAATTTTACAAAGTTTAACTTTCCTTAATCCAAAAGAATTTAAAAATAAGAGAAATATTTATTTATTAGTTTTATGTATATACTTAATACTCTACATTAGAGACTTTATGATTATTGCTGCCATAGCACCGATTTTTATGTCTATTGGTATTCGATGGGCTAAAAGACAAGGTTCTTCATTTTCTAAGTTTTTGATTCAAGCTCTATTTATTGGTGTTATATTATTTTCAATGAATTTATTTTTAAGTTCAGAAAAAGCTCAAGAATTTACCCAAGAAGCACAATTAA
>JBILUY010000167.1:0-5677 GCA_044370735.1 Crocinitomicaceae bacterium
ATTTCCTACATACTTATCATATATTTACATGATTATGTTAAATTAGGAAAAGGAAGTTTGTTGAAAATTTTTATATTGGGATTTTCCACTTTTTTTCCAGCTTTTATCATTTTTCTCTTTGGTGCTGATATTAATGCAGGAAGGTCATGGTCTATTTTTAAGGAACTAGGAATTGGTGAGAATATTATGGAAGGAATTTTTTCATGGCCTAAAGAAGGGTTTGGATCAGGAAAAGTAAATGCTTTGACATTTGCTGTAAAACATAATTATTTCACTTATATTTATTCATATTTAATTTCTTTTATCGTTTTAATTTACCTTCTTTATAGAAATAGATTGACTTTTAAATCAATAATGCTTATTCTTTTAATACATTTTATACTACTTCTAATAAGTTTGCCTATTTTCTATCTAACTATTGATTGGGGAAGATGGTTAAATATTCATTTTGTATGTACTATTTTAGTTGTTTCTATTTTTTACCAGAATTATTCAAATGAAGAAATTTCACTATCTAAAATTTTCACATTTGTCAAAAAGAAAAAGTTTGTTGCTGAATTTATAATTTTACTGGTTTTGACATTTGGATTTTCAATGAAACATGTGGATGATGGTTTTTTATTAGGTCAAAATAATCTTTTAACACAGATAAGAGATTTATTTTGGCAAATACGACATTTAAATTTCTAAATTTGTTAAATTGAAAGGTTATATGAATAAAACTATATTAATTACTGGTGGGTGTGGCTTTGTTGGATCGAATCTTGCTTTAAATTTTAGAAAAGAATTTCCTAATTATAGAGTTGTTGCATTAGATAATCTAAAAAGAAGAGGGTCAGAATTAAATATTTCAAGATTATTAGAGGCAGGTGTTGAATTTGTCCACGGTGATATTCGTAATATAGAAGATTTTGAAGAAGTTGGTAAAATTGATATTCTAATTGATGCTGCTGCAGAACCATCTGTGATAGCTGGATTAGAAACTACCCCTGATTATTTAATTAATACGAATTTAGTTGGTACAGTAAATTGTTTAAATTTTGCACTAAAAAATAATGCATTATTTATTTTATTGTCAACTAGTAGAGTATACCCTATAGGATTATTAAATAAAATTCCATTATTAGAAGCAAATACTAGGTTTGAAATAGATTCTCAAAACAATAAAATTGTA
Organism: Crocinitomicaceae bacterium; assembly: GCA_044370735.1. GTDB lineage: Bacteria > Bacteroidota > Bacteroidia > Flavobacteriales_D > Crocinitomicaceae > CANHVK01. The sequence continues at coordinate 1,175 of JBILUY010000167.1, forward strand.
GGTTCTTCTTCTGATGGAATTAGTGAAAATTTCCCTCTTTCTGGAGCAAGATCTTTTTATGGTACTACGAAATTATCTGCAGAATTATTAGTGGAAGAATATGCCTCTTTTTATGGCTTAAAAACTATTGTTAACAGATGTGGTGTTCTTACTGGTCCTTGGCAGATGGGAAAAGTTGATCAAGGTGTTGTAGTTTTATGGATGGCTAAGCACTTTTGGAAGAAAGAATTGGGATATTTTGGATTTGGTGGAGAAGGGAAACAAGTTCGAGATATGTTGCATGTAAACGATTTGTATTCCCTTTTAAAATTTCAAATTGAAAATGCTATCAAATTTGAAGGAAGAGCATGGAATGTTGGTGGAGGAAAAGAAAATTCAGTTTCATTACAAGAACTGACCGCAATTTGTGAGAAAATTACAGGGAATAAGATCGAGATAAAAAAAATAGTAGAAAATAGAGTAGCAGATATTCCTTGGTATATTACCGACTCTGAGGATGTTAAGTATATCTCTGGATGGAAACCAACTTATACCGTAGAGCAAATTATGTTAGAAATATTTGAATGGATTAGAGATAATGAGGAAAAACTCAAATCAATTTTATCATAGATTATTTAGATTAATTAAAAAATTTTAGAAATGAAAATAGCTTTAGTAACAGGATCTTCTGGATTAATTGGTGGAGAATCAGTTGAATTTATGTCATCTAAATTCGACTTAGTTATTGGGATTGATAACGATATGAGGTCTTATTTTTTTGGTGATGAAAGCTCTACAGATTGGAATAAAAATAGATTAGAAAATAAATATTCTAATTTTAAATCTTATTCTGCAGATATTAGAAGTGTTGAGTCTTTAGAACCAATTTTTTCTAAATATGGTAATGATATTTCTTTAATTATACATACAGCGGCACAACCAAGTCATGATTGGGCTGCACGTGAACCATTAACAGATTTTGGAGTTAATGCAACAGGAACAATAAATATGTTAGAGATGACAAGGAAATATTGTTCAGATGCTGTTTTTATTTTTACTTCAACAAATAAAGTGTATGGAGATACACCTAATTACCTACCTTTAATAGAATTAGAGAAAAGATGGGAAATAGATCAAAACCACGAGTACTTCTCAAAAGGGATTGATGAGAATATGAGTATTGATCATACAAAACACTCTGTTTTTGGTGCTAGTAAAGTAGCTGCCGATGTAATGGTTCAGGAATATGGTAAGTATTTTGGAATGAAAACAGGAGTTTTTAGAGGAGGTTGTTTAACTGGTCCAAATCATTCGGGTGCTCAATTGCATGGATTTCTAGCTTATTTAATGAAATGTGCAATAAATAAAGATCATTATACCATATTTGGTTATAAAGGTAAACAAGTGAGAGATAATATTCATAGCTATGATCTTGTAAATATGTTTTGGCATTATTATAACAATCCTAAACAAGGTGAAGTTTATAATGCAGGAGGTGGTAGACATGCAAACTGTAGTATGTTAGAAGCGATTGATCTTTGTGAGGAAATAACTGGAAACAAAATGAATTTTAGTTACTCTGAAACTAATCGTATTGGAGATCATATTTGGTATATAAGTGATTTATCTAAGTTCAAAAATCATTATCCAGAGTGGGACTGGAAATATAACTTGAAAGATACCCTTTCGGAAATGTATACTGGAATTTTAAATCGTTCTAAATAATTCAAATGCAAGTGCATAAAAGTTTTTTGTTACAATTACGTATAGGTTTATTGAAATTTTTAATAAACTTAAATGAAAGATTAATATTTGAAAAAAAGTTAAGTAGATTTTATAAATCTAATTCTCCATGTAATATTGTTTTTGATATCGGGGCTAATCAAGGACAAACAATTGATTTCTTTCTTAGGATAAACAAAGATTGTATTATTTATGCATTTGAACCAAATAGAAAATTATTTAAAAAACTTGTTGATAAGTACAAAAACAATCCAAATGTAAAATTATTCATGCTTGGTGTTTCAGATCAAATTGGAACAAAAGTTTTTTACGAAAACATTTTTGATTTTACATCAACTTTCGAAGAAGTAAATGAGAATTCTGTTTTCTTAGAAAAAAAAGGCAAAGTATTAGGTTTGAAATCCAACGAGTTAATTAAAGATTCATATGAAGTTGAGGTAACTACTTTATCTCACTTTATTAGTTCTAATAATATTTCGAAAATTGATATTTTAAAAATAGATACTGAAGGTCATGAATTTTCATGTTTAAAGGGTTTATTTACTGAGAATTGTGAAGTTGAAATTGAACTTATACAGACAGAAAAATTAAATGGAGATATGTATAACGTAGATTTTAGTTCGATTGTAAGTTTGTTATCAAAAAATAAATTTGAATTGTTTTCTGAAATAAAACATGGATTTGGTAATTTTGACGATGTGATTTTCAAAAAAACAAAATAATGATGCTTAGTGTTGTAATTCCTGCTTATAATGAAAGTGAATCAATCTCTGAAACATTGTATTCACTTTATCATGAATTAATTGAAAATAATATTAATCATGAGATTATTGTAGTAAATGACAACTCTAAAGACGAAACATTAGCAGTACTTACCTCTTTACAAACAGAAATTAAAACATTAGTAATTCATACTAATCTTGGACCTAATGGATTTGGATATGCTGTAAGATATGGATTGGAGAGATTTAATGGTGATGTTGTTGCTATTATGATGGCGGATTTATCTGATGATCCAAAAGATTTGGTTAAGTTTTACCATAAAATTGAAGAAGGGTTTGATTGTGTTTTTGGAAGTAGATGGATAAAAGGAGGGAATGTATATGATTATCCAGTTATTAAAAAACGTATTAATCGCATTGCTAATTGGATTGTAAAATTTTTATTTAGATTAAAATATAACGATTGCACCAATGCTTTTAAAATGTATAAAAGAGAAACGATAGAAGGATTAAAACCTTTTTTGTCTCCACATTTTAATCTTACTTTAGAATTGCCTTTAAAAGCAATCGTTAGAGGATATAATTATGCTGTTTTGCCCAATTCATGGACAAATAGAAAATATGGTGAGTCAAAATTGAAAATTAAAGAAATGGGGAGTAGATATTTTTTTATTATGCTATACTGTTTCATTGAAAAATATTTCTCGCGTGGAGATTTTATGAAAAAATAATTTTAGATGTTGACGAAAATTGAAAATTTTATAAAATCTAACGAATCAAAAAAATATTTTTTTTTGTATTTAAGTTTTGTAATTTTTTTGACCGTTATATTTTTTTCATTTCCTATTTATAACAATAAACTAGATTTTTCTACTTGGAATGCCATCTTCTATCAAATGAATCATCCATTTAGTAAAACTAATTATGATGATTTATCCCATGTTTCTAAATTGACATTTAGAGTCTTTCCTGTTTTTATTGGTAAAATTTTTAAATTCAATGTTTTCGCTTTTATTGTTTTTCAATATATTATTGGGATTTTATTGTTTAGGATGATACTTACTATTTTTAATAATATCCTAAACAATAGTTTACATGCAATTCTTTTAACATTTTCATTTGGTTTTATTTATGCCGGAAAGGTATCATTTGTTGAACTAAGAGGTATATTTGATGGCTTAGCAATAACTCTTTTAGTTTTATCGATATATAAACCAAACGTTTTAATCATCTATTTGTCTGTTTTTTTTGCCGCATGGACCGATGAAAGAGCGTTAATAGCCTCCTCTTTTATTTTTTTATATTATGTCTATGATTTTTACTTTAAAAAATCAAAGAAGTCATTGTTCTTTATAATTTCAGTTGTTTTATCTTGGGCTTCATACTTTATCTGTAGATATTTACTCACAATAATTTTTGATTTGAAGACGAATACGGGAGGTATTAATACAGAAACACTTGCTATGAATTTTGAATATGCTCCACTTAGTTTTTGGGGAGCATTAGAAGGTTTTTGGTTATTTATTATTATCGCGTTTTTCGCAATTAAGCCTAAAAGTTGGGTTTTTAATTTATTGATTTTTATATCACTATTTATAATTGTATTAGTATCTTATTTTGTTTTTGATGTAACTAGAAGTTTATCTTTTTTATTTCCATTAGTTTTTATTTCCTTAAAAGTAATTAAGGATCAAAAAGAAAGACTTTTAACTAATAATGTATTTTATTTAGTTTTTGCTCTAAGTTTTTTATTTCCTGCTTATTATGTTGGTGGGCAGCATATTAGCTGGTCTAAACCCTTGTTTTTTGAATTAATTTTCCAATATTTTACAAATTCCTAAATGAAACATTTATTTTTTAATTTATTTATAACAATTTACAAATCCATGTCTTATAATGGATATATTGCTTTATTTCTTAGAAAAATTGGATTGGGAAAGCATAAGATTTATAAAGACTTGAGATTTAAGGGAGAGTTTGATGTAAAGGAAGATATAAAAAACCACAACATTCATTTTAAAATGATAAATTATGGTGGTTATATTGAAAATGAAACTTT
>JBILUY010000032.1:0-18919 GCA_044370735.1 Crocinitomicaceae bacterium
ACAATTGATGGAGCAAAGTACAGTATATGTGCTTGTTGCAGATGGTGAAGTTTCACCGGTTTGGGAAAGTCCTTTGGGATTATTTTCAGGGTATAAAGAACAAATTGAAGCCGAGTATGGTATTCCCAAAAGATATATTCCTGCGTGTCCATCACCTTGGGCGACTAAACGATTGATGGAGTATGGAGGGGATGTTTCTAAATTTAGAGTTAGAGCATTTAAACTCTCTATTTCTTCACAAATCGGAATTGCTAAAAACGAACCTGGCGATGAAAATAATCAAGATATCAGTTCGTTAGTAGGGAAAGTGGATATTCGAAAATTAGCAGAATTCCCTCAAAATGATTCGGATGCATATAATTATTCTGGGGCTTTGTGTAAGGCAAACCAAGGAATGATGGAGTTTGTTGAGATGTTTAAAGCACCAATAAAAGTATTACACCCGTTGTTAACTGCTACGCAAGAAGGGAATTACAATGGAACTGAAAGTTTGCCATCAATCCCTTTTCAAGGAATAATTTTAGCACATTCAAATGAAAGTGAATGGGAGGTGTTTTCCAATGATAAAAAGAATGAAGCCTTTTTGGATCGTGTAAATATTGTGCGTGTTCCTTATTGTCTTCGTGTGGATGAAGAGGTCGCTATTTATCAAAAATTGATTAAAAATTCTTCGTTAGCAGAAGCGCCTTGTGCACCGATGACCTTGGATTTATTAGCGCAATTTTCGGTATTGACACGTTTGAGAAAAACAGAGAATTCTTCGTTGTATTCTAAAATGCGTATTTACAATGGTGAGAATTTGAAAGAGATTGATTTGAAAGCGAAATCATTACAAGAATACCGAGATGATGCTGGAATTACCGAGGGAATGCAAGGGATTTCGACTCGTTTTGCTTTTAAAGTGCTTTCAAAAGTGTTTAATCACGATTCGGAGGAAATTGCGGCAAATCCGGTTCATTTATTCTATGTGTTAGAACAAGAGGTGATTAAGTTACAATTACCAAAAGAAACGGAAGATTTTTATTTGAATATATTGAAGTCGATGTTGTCTGCCCGTTATGCTGAATTTATTGGTGACGAAATTCAAAAAGCATATGTGGATTCTTACCAAGAATATGGACAAAATTTATTCGAACGTTATATCACTTATGCAGATTATTGGTGTCAAGATAACGAATATCGTGATCCAGAAACAGGGGAGCAATTTGATCGTCAACTGTTAAATACTGAATTAGAGAAGATTGAAAAACCTGCTGGAATTGCTAATCCAAAAGATTTTAGAAACGATGTAGTACAATTTTATTTGAGATACAGAGCCAAAAATGGTGTTTCGCCAAGATGGGATTCGTATGAAAAAATTAAAAATGTGATTGAAAAACGCATTTTCTCTAAAACAGAAGATTTAATTCCGGTGATTTCGTTTTCTTCCAAAACCTCACGAGATGAAGAGAAAAAACATTCCGAATTTATTGAAAGAATGCACGCGAAAGGATATACTTTCAAACAAATAAAATTGTTGACAGAGTGGTATTTGCGTGTGAGAAAGTCAAATTAAATACGTACTACGATGGGCATACAAGTTGTCGACCGAAGAAACAATCCCAAGGGGAAATCTTCGGAAAACAGACAACGTTTGCTGAAACGATTGGAAAATCAGATTCAAAAGGCGTTGCCTGATATTATCAAGAATACCAATGTGAAAGACATAACAGGTTCGGGTGAACAAGTGAAAATCCCTATCAAAGGAGTGGGTGAGCCACAGTTTTCGTATCAACCTGGAACGGGAAATCATCATCACGTGCAACCGGGAAATAAAGAATTTTCCCCTGGAGATACGTTTAAAAAACCACCAAAGGGTGGTGCTGGAGGTAGTGGTAGTGGTCAACAAGGTTCAAATGATCCATCAGCTAGCGAAGATGATTTTTTTGTTTCGGTAAGTAGAGAAGAGTTTTTGGATTATTTTTTTGCTGATTTGGAATTGCCTGATATGGTCAAAAAACATTTGAATACGATTGTGGATTTTAAACAAAAAAGAGCAGGGTATTCTAATCAAGGTACGCCAAACCGTTTGAACATTGTGCGTTCGTATCAAAATTCGATGTCTCGTAGAATGGCAGGAGCCTTGTATTTCGATAAGCAAATTGAAAAACTAGAAAAACGTTTGTCGGAAGAAACTCTTTCAGAGGAGGAAATCACCAAGATTAAATTGGATATTGAGCGACTACATAAACTCAAAAATGCAATGTCCTTTATGGAGGAAACTGATTTGCGTTACAACAATTTCGAGCAATATCCTGTACCGATTACCTCTGCTGTAATGTTTTGTATTATGGATGTTTCCGGTTCGATGGGTGAAAAAGAAAAAGACCTTGCAAAACGTTTTTTTATGTTGCTGTATTTGTTTTTGACCAAACAATATGAACGAATTGAAATAGTATTTATCCGTCATCATACAGAAGCCAAGGAAGTAAACGAATTTGATTTTTTTAATTCCAAAGAAAGTGGTGGAACAGTGGTTGCCCCGGCATTAGAATTAATGCGAAAAATCATTAACGAAAGATATGCAACGAATTGGAATATATATTCAGCACAAGTTTCCGATGGAGATGTTTGGAATAAGTCCGATGCCGAAGATTGTGGTAAATTGATGTTGAATGAGTTATTACCTAAAATTCAATATGCAAATTATATTGAAGTATGTAGAAACACACCAAGCGACTTATGGGATGTGTACCAAAGTGTGAAGTCGAAAAGAAACAATTTTGAAATTGGTAAAATTCACGAAGTTTCTCAAATATGGTCAGTGTTTCAGGATTTTTACAAGAAGAAAACTACTGCATTATGAAGACTTTAGAATTTTATCGAAATTTGTTTTGTCGCCCTGATTGGAACATAGAAACCATTTTAGAAGCAGACGAAATCATTGGTCAGATAGCCAAAGAATATTTGGGGTTAGATACTTATCCCAATCAATTTGAAATTGTAACCTCTGAACAGATGTTGGATGCCTATTCCCTAATTGGTTTGCCCATTTCATATCATCATTGGAAATTTGGGAAGGATTTTGTCGTAAATCAAAACAACTACAAAAAGGGGAGAATGGGATTGGCGTATGAGTTGGTAATCAATTCTAATCCGTGTATTTCATATAATATGGAAGACAATTCTACTTGTTTGACCCTGTTGGTTTTGGCACACGCTTCTTATGGACACAATCATTTTTTTAAAAACAATTACCTTTTCAAACAATGGACCAATGCGGATAGCATCGTTGATTATCTATTGTTTGCGCGTAAGTATATAGCAAAATGTGAAGAGAAATACGGTTATCAAGAAGTAGAATTGGTGCTCGATGCTTGTCACGCTTTGATGAATTACGGAGTTGATAAATACAAAAAACCGAAATCCATTTCCCCAAAAGATGAACGTGAACGTTTTAAACAAAAAGTGGAGGATGAACGTGTGTTGTTGAATGATATTTGGCGGACTTTACCCAATCAAAAAGAAGGATATACTTACATTCGAAAATTCCCTGAACAACCCGAAGAGAATATTTTGTATTTCATTGAAAAACATTCGCCTGTATTAAAAGAATGGCAACGAGAAATTGTTCGGATTGTTCGAAAGATTGCCCAATATTTTTATCCACAGGGACAAACGAAAGTGATCAATGAAGGGTGTGCAACGTTTACCCACTATGAAATTATACAGCAATTAAATGAACGAGGAATGGTTGATGAAGGTTTTATGATGGAATTTTTGCATCACCATTCGAATGTAATTTACCAACCTGCTTTTGATTCGCCACATTATTCTGGAATAAATCCTTATGCCTTGGGTTTTGCTATTTTCAGCGACATCAAACGAATGAGTTTGGAGCCTACTTCCGAAGATTTACAGTGGTTTCCTGATATTGCAGGAAAAGGAAATTGGAAGAATGACTTTTTATCAATCGTCGAGAATTTTAAAGACGAAACTTTTGTTTTACAATATTTGTCGCCCAAGGTAATCCGTGATTTTCGTCTGTTTGAAGTCGAGGATTTACAAGAAAAAGATTTTTATACCATCAGTCATATTCACAACGAACAAGGATACAAAGCGGTACGAGCACATTTAGCGGCTAACTATAATCGTTCAAAATACGTTCCCGATATTCAAGCTTTTCAAGTGGCTGTTATGGGTGATCGAACCCTTACCTTAGATTATACATCCAATGATGCAAAAGAAATTCTCAAAGAAAAAGCAGAGAAAGTTCTTGAATATGTGCATTACCTCTGGGGATTTCCTGTAAAATTAATTGCAGATGGAGATATGAATAAGGTTGTTGTTGAGGTGAAGTAACAAGTTTATCGTTTAGTTCTGATTAAATGAAAATGTAATTGTTTTAAATCGATACTTTAAAAATCAAATTAAAATTTCTAAATTTGATAGAGCAAGTTAAAATATAATACAAGATGAAAGTTATATTAGATATTAAGGATAATAAATTTGATTTCTTTATGGAAATGATGTCTAATCTTTCTTTTGTTAAAAACGCCACACCTATTTCATCTGAAAAAGCAAAGTTAATTGAAGAGTTTACAGAAGCTATTCAAGAATTAAATCTTGTAAAAAAAGGCGAAAAAGAAGCTCGTAATGCTGAAGATTTGCTAAATGAGTTATAGTGTAAAAACAATTTCCTTATTTGAGAAGGAATTGAAAAGACTTGCAAAAAAATATCCCTCTATCAAAGACGATTATTCAAAGCTTTTAGAACTATTAAAAAATGAGCCAACAACTGGAACTCAAATAGGTAGAAATTGCTATAAAGTTAGAATGTCAATATCCTCAAAAGGCAAAGGTAAATCTGCTGGTGCAAGAGTAATTACTCATTTTTTTATTGAGAATTCTACAGTTTATCTTTTGAGTATTTATGATAAATCAGATAAAGAAACTTTATCAGATAAGGAAATTCAAGCTTTAGTCACTTTAATTGATTAACTATTTTTTGTAATTTTTTTTTTTTTTTCAAACTTTCTTCCGAGGTAATTTAGTTTGAAAAAGTTCCTAAACGAGCGCTTTCAACTCTTTTGAAAATTTATTCATCAATTCCTCAAGCCCTCTCTCTGTCATAAAAACCGACATAATGTCATAAAAACAAGTATTCAATTAAATCATAAAGTGCAAATTGACATAAAAAAGGATGAAAATTCTCTTGGCACAAAGATTGAAAAGACATAAGAAATTGAATAAGTAAAATCATACAACTATGGGAAAAATAATTGGAATTGACTTAGGAACCACTAACTCGTGTGTCGCTGTAATGGAAGGAAATGAGCCAGTGGTAATCGCGAACTCAGAAGGTAAAAGAACTACCCCTTCGATTGTAGCATTTGTTGACGGTGGAGAGCGTAAGGTTGGTGACCCTGCTAAACGTCAAGCAATCACAAACCCTAAAAAGACTATCTACTCAATCAAACGTTTTATGGGAGCATCTTTTGATGACTCTTCAAGAGAAATCAGCCGTGTGCCTTATGATATGGCAAAAGGTGATAACAACATCCCACGTGTAGTAATCGACGATAGACAATATTCTCCACAAGAAATCTCTGCAATGATTCTTCAAAAAATGAAGAAAACGGCTGAAGATTATTTAGGACAAGAAGTAACTGAAGCTGTTGTTACAGTTCCTGCATACTTTAACGATGCACAACGTCAAGCAACAAAAGAAGCTGGTGAGATCGCAGGTTTAACAATTAAACGTATCATCAATGAGCCAACTGCTGCAGCGTTAGCATACGGATTAGACAAAAAAGGAACAGATAAAAAAATCGTAGTATTTGACTTCGGTGGAGGTACGCACGACGTTTCTGTATTAGAGTTAGGTGATGGTGTTTTTGAAGTATTATCTACAGATGGTGATACTCATTTAGGTGGTGATGATGTGGATCAAGTAATCATCGACTGGTTAGCTGACGAGTTTAAAAATGACGAGGGTGTAGATTTACGTCAAGACCCAATGGCATTACAACGTTTGAAAGAAGCTGCAGAGAAAGCTAAAATCGAGTTATCTTCTACAACTTCTTCTGAAATTAACTTACCATATATTATGCCAGTGAATGGTATTCCAAAACACTTGGTAAGAACTTTACAACGTTCTAAATTCGAGCAATTAATTGCAACAATCGTTGAAAGAACAATCGCTCCTTGTCGTTCAGCATTACAAAACGCAGGTTTATCTGCAAGTGATATTGATGAGGTAATTTTAGTAGGTGGTTCAACTCGTATCCCTGTAATTCAGGAAGCTGTTGAGCGTTTCTTCGGAAAAGCACCTTCTAAAGGAGTTAATCCAGATGAGGTAGTTGCATTAGGAGCAGCAATCCAAGGTGGGGTATTAACAGGTGAAGTGAAAGACGTATTATTATTAGACGTTATTCCTTTATCTTTAGGTATCGAAACAATGGGTGGTGTGATGACTAAATTAATTGAGGCTAACACTACTATTCCTACAAAGAAAAGTGAAACTTTCTCAACTGCAGCAGATAACCAACCAGCGGTAGATATCCACGTGTTACAAGGTGAGCGTCCAATGGCTAACGATAACAAATCTTTGGGTCGTTTCCAATTGACTGACATTCCACCAGCACCAAGAGGAGTTCCACAAATTGAAGTAACTTTCGATATCGATGCTAATGGTATTATGCATATCTCTGCAAAAGATAAAGGAACTGGTAAATCACAATCAATTAAAATCGAAGCTTCTTCTGGATTAAGCGATGCTGATATCGAAAGAATGAAAGCTGAAGCAGAAAGATTTGCTGAAGAAGATAAAAGAAAACGTGATGAGGTTGAAAAAATCAACAAAGCAGATTCTTTGATTTTCCAAACAGAGCGTCAATTGAAAGAGTACGGTGATAAAATCCCTGCTGACAAAAAACAACCTATCGAAGATGCATTAGCATCATTGAAAGCAGAGTTTGAAGCGAAAAATTATGCAAATTTAGATGCAGCAATGGAAAAATTAAATCAAGTTTTCCAAGCGGCTTCTCAAGATATGTATAACGCTGCAAATAACGCAGGACCACAAGATAATCCTCAAGGTAACGCAAATCCACAAGATGAAGTTACAGATGTAGATTTCGAAGAGGTACAAGACAAAAAATAATCACTAAAGATTATAATATAAAAAAGGGCTTTCGCGAGAAAGCCCTTTTTTATTTATCCACTGACTTCGAGAGCCTCAGTCAGCGGATAAATTAATTCAAATTCTTGCAAAAAAAACGGTGATTGAGGCCCTCGGTTAATGAAATAAAAGAAAACAAATACAAAAAAAAACGGTGGTTGAGGCTCTCGAAACCACCGTTTTTTTGTAACTTAATATATATGAAAGGGTGGATGTATATTTTAGAGTGTTCAGATGGAAGTTATTACACAGGAAGCACAAATAATTTAGCAAGAAGATTTCAAGAACATATTTCAGGTGAAGGAGCTAATCATACGAAAAAAAGATTACCAGTCAAATTAGTATATATAGAAGAGTATCCAAGAATTGATTTTGCATTTTATAGAGAGAAACAAGTTCAGGGCTGGAGTAGAAAGAAAAAAGACGCTCTTATTAGTGGTGAACTTTTCTTGTTGCCTGAATTAGCAATTGCTTACAGAGATAAGGCAGTCTTCGAGAACCTAAGTCTTCGGACATAAATAAAAAACCTCATTCAAAATATAAGTTAATCATGAATGAGGTTTACTATAATTTTATTCTTTTCAACTTTTAATAATAGGATGATGTTACGTTCATAGGCTGAGGCACTCGTTTTCGTAGGCTGAGGTTCTCGTTTTCGTAGGCTGAGGTTCTCGAAGCCTATGATTTCTTCACATACTCCGTAATAATCACAATAGTCTGACCATTTACTTTTCCTTCGATATACGTTGGATTGTTGTGGTCTAATGAAATATTACGAACTGCTGTTCCACGTTTTGCAGTGAAACCTCCTCCTTTTACATTTAAATCTTTGATAAGAACAACATTGTCACCTGCTTGTAAGCGAACACCATTCACATCTTTGTGAAATTCTTCTCCTTCTTTGTCTTCTCCTTCACCTGTTGCTTTTGCCCAAGTTAGTGTTTCGTCATCCAAATAAAGCATATCCAATAAATCTTGAGGCCAACCTTCACTTTTTAAACGTTGCAACATTCTCCAAGCAACTACTTGAACTGCTGCTGTTTCAGACCACATACTGTCATTTAGACAACGCCAGTGGTTTGCATCCATATTGTCAGGATTTTCAATTTGAGACTTACAAGTTTCACAGATATAAATAAAATCGTCAATTCTTCCGTTGTTTGGAGATGGAGCTACCTCAAAAGAAGATAGGTTTTCCGTATTTCCACAAAGTTCACAACAGCCGTTGCTGCGTGTGTTTAGTTCTTTTTCAAATGCCATAATTCTGTAATTTCAGTGGTCAAAGGTAGGAAAAAATAAATGTGAATGGAGGAAGAGTATGTATGTTAGAATTAATCCAAATAACTGATTAAGAAAGATGGTAGAGATAATACTAAATCATTCATTTGATTTTGTAATTTTAACTTTTAATTAAATAAAGAAAGATGAGGTATTTTGAACTTGCCAAAATAGGTGATAACAGTGTGATGAAATATATTGGAACAATTCTCTTATTAGCCTCTACGTTAATTGGTTTTGGGCAATTGCCTTTAATGTTTGCGTTGATGTCAAAAGGAATTTCTGTAAACGATATGGAAAAAATGTCGGGCGTAGATATGAGATTGTTATTGGGTAACAATATGTTCATCATAGTTCAATTAATTCCTTTTATTATTTTATTGATTTTCTTATTGTTTGCTGTTCGAAAATTGCATAATAGACCCATTTTATCTTTATTTACTTTACGTCCTGAAATCGATGTGAAACGCATCTTTTTTGCTTTCGGTACTTGGTCTATTTTTTTGTTTATCAGTTTGTTTTTGGCAATTAAATCGGGTGCAGATTTAAAATGGAATTTCAATCCGAATACTTTTGTAATGTTAGTCGGAATTTCATTTTTTATCATTCCCTTGCAAACCACATTTGAAGAATTGTTTTTTAGAGGGTATTTAATCCAATCGTTTGGAAGAAGATTTAAAGCTCCGTTAATTCCGATGCTGATGTCGGGTGTGATTTTTGGATTAATGCATTATTCTAATCCCGAAGTAAAGGTATTGGGAACAGCAATTTTAGGATATTACATTTTGACGGGGATATTCACGAGTTTTATGGCAGTAATGGATGAAGGGGTAGAATTGGGGATTGGATTTCACGCTGCAAACAATATTTTTGGATGTTTAATCGTAACAAATCATTGGCAAGTGTTTCAAACGGATGCTCTTTGGATGGATATGTCCGAACCTAAAATCGGATTAGATTTAGTTATTACCTTATTGATTTTCTTTCCTTTAATGCTTTTTATATTTTCTAAAAAGTACAAATGGAAATCATTTAAGGAGGGTTTGTTAACGAAAGTTTCAGATAGCCACTGATTTTTCCTAAATTTACCACAATGGAAATTCTTCAATTAGAAAATATAACCAAGTCCTTTTTTCAAAAAATTGCAGTGGACGATGTTTCCTTGTCGTTGAAAGATGGAGAGATTTTTGGTTTGTTAGGTCCTAATGGAGCTGGGAAAACGACCTTAATCCGTGTGATTAATCGTATTGTTACTCCAGAAAAAGGGATTATTCGTTTTAAAGGAAACCTAATGGTTGGTAAAGACTTGGCGCAAATTGGTTATTTACCAGAAGAGCGTGGGCTGTATAAAACGATGACTGTATACGACCAAGCAATGTTCTTGGGACGTTTAAGACGAATGTCAAAGTCTGATGTGAATGCTAGTCTGAATTTTTGGTTAGATAAATTCGAAATTGGATCTTGGAAGAATAAACGCATTGAAGAATTATCCAAAGGAATGGCTCAAAAAGTACAGTTTATTTGTGCTATATTACACCAACCTTCATTATTAATTTTAGATGAACCTTTTAGCGGTTTCGATCCTGTTAATGTAGAATTAATTCAAAATGAATTGATTTCGATGAAAAAAGACGGGAAAACCATTATGCTTTCAAGTCATAATATGAAAAGCGTAGAGGAAATTTGTGATCGGGTTGCGTTAATTCATCAATCTAAAAAGATATTAGACGGAAAAGTTTCTGAAATACGTGAGCAACGTAAAGATGGACGTTATGCCATTCGATTTAAAGGAAATATGTTGGGGTTTGCGAATGCATTATGGGCAGGTTTTGAGTTGGTTGAGCATATCGAACACGGAGATGGAAGACACACGGCATATGTAAGATTGAGAGGTGAAAATTCATTTCAAGATTTATTAAAGGTCTTATTGGGGCAAATTGAAATCGAAGCAGCTTGGGAAGTTTTACCTTCTATGCAACAGATATTTATTGATTTAGTGAAAACAACCGTATGAGAATAAGTTGGTTAGTCGCACAAAGAGAGTTGTTAGAAAGAATTAAAACGCGTTCTTTCATCAGTATGGCTATTGTTGGACCATTGTTGGTATTGCTTGTTACTTATCTGTTATTTGTGTTAGGAGGAAACGATAAAGCGAAATGGAAAGTATTGATCGCTGATCCGGCAAACATAATGGAAACGAAAATTTTAGCAAATAATAATGGGGCAATTTCGTATGATTTTGCAAATGATTATGTGCAATTAGAAGATTTTGAAAAAGGGAAACGCTTTCAAAAATACGATGTGCTTCTGGAAGTAAACGAAAAAATACTTAACAACAAAACAGCCTATTTATTTTATCGAGAAAAACCGAATATGTCAGTTTCGATGACAATGCAATTTCAATTAGAAAGACGATTGGAAGAGGTGTTGGTTGAGCGTTTTACTAAAATGACAGTAAAAGAGTATCGAAGCATCAAACAACCGTTGTCAGTTGGGTTTAGAAATTTATACGATCCTAAAAACGAATCGACTACGATGGGTTCTTGGGTTGGTTTTTTCTTTGGTGCTGTTATTTTGTTTTTTATTCTTCTTTTTGGGATGACTATTTTAAGAAGTGTTTCAAGTGAAAAATCGAATAGAATAGTAGAGGTTTTATTAGCTTCTGTAAAACCGAGACAGTTGATGTTTGGTAAGATTGCTGGGATAGGTATAGCTGCGATTATTCAATTAGGCTTGTGGATTTTGATCATTTCACTTGGTTTATATGTAATGAGAGAGACCTTGTTTCCGGATATGTTAGATGCTTCCAAATGGGATGTCGCAAAAATGGCAAATGAAGTAAATAATATGACTTTTCAGCAACAATTAACAAGATCAACAGGGTATAATAGTTTTGTTGAGTTGATTTATGAACGTATTCAATTTGACAGTATGTTGTTTTATTTCTTGTTGTTTTTAGTTGCCGGATATATTTTTTACGGAACATTTTTCGCAGCTTTGGGAGCGACTTCGGGTTCTGAAAATGATGGACAGCAGTTTATTATTCCAATCGTTTTGTTGTTGCTAATTGCGGTTTGGGCTGGCTATTTTGTGTTGAATAATCCGGAAAGCGGATTGTCTTTTTGGTTATCAATGTTGCCTTTCACTTCGCCAATGGTTTGTATGGTTAAGTTAGCACAAGGATATAATCCTGGTGAGGGGTATCAATTGTTTGTATCATTTGGAATTTTAGTTATATCTTCGTTACTGACATTGCGAATTGCAGGAAGGTTATATACGAACGGAATATTGCAATTTGGTCACAGATTGAGAATTACTCAATTTGTTAAATGGTTGAGAAATGGATAAGAAAAGAATTGCTGTCATTGATTTAGGGACTAATACGTTCAATTTATTGATCGCAGATGTGACTAAAGAAGAAATTGAAGTAATCCATTCTGAAAAAGATGGTGTTGCTTTAGGGATGGGCGGATTGAATGAAGGGGTAATTACTGCTGATGCTATTCTTCGTGCGGTAAAGACAATGCAGCATTTCAATAAAATGTGTGATGTTCATTTTGTAGATGAAATAAGAGCCTTTGGAACTTCTGCTATTCGAAGTGCAATCAATGGAAAAGATTTTGTTCAGTTAATAGAGAAAGAAACTGGAATACAGGTTGATATTATTTCTGGTGAACAAGAAGCAAGATATATTTACGAAGGAGTGAAGTGGACGTATGAATTTACTGAAACTTCAATGGTGATGGATGTCGGAGGAGGAAGTACAGAATTTATTTTTGCTGATGAATTAGGGATCAAAGATTTAGTAAGTTTAGATATTGGTGTTTCTCGTATTTTTCAAGAATTAAATTTGAATGATCCGCTTTCAGAAGAAGATTGTTTAAAAGTTGAGCATTGGATAGAGGAAAGGGCAGGTGAGTTTATTAATTCTAAACAATGTGACACGTTAATAGGTGCTTCTGGGTGTTTTGAGACGTTTTACGAGATGATTTATAAAAAATCATTCCCTAGCGTCACAGATGCGATTGAGTTGTCTATAGAAGATTTAAATGCGGTTTTAGATAAAATTATCTTTTCAAGTCAAGCCGAAAGAGACAATAACCCACATATTATACCTATTCGAAGAAAAATGGCACCCATTGCGGCTGTTAAAACGAAATGGGTACTCAATAAATTAGGGGTTAAAAAAGTAATCGTTTCTCCTTGTTCTTTAAAAGAAGGAGTGTTACAATCTTAATTGTTAAAATCGTAAATTGGTGCCGTTGTGCCATTTTTTGAAGAGTGGCAGCTATTACAAGAAGCACTTGATGATAATGCGCCTCCCATAGCTATGGTGTCACCATTTTTAGTAATAATTGCTGGGTATTTCCCTACAAAATCCACACTTTCGGTTGTGTAAAAGTTTCCTGATTTGTCAATTGGTAATCTTTTTGCTTCGCCTGTGATTTTCGTCCAATCATTCGCATCACGGTTAAATAACACCATTACAGCATCTGTTAAGGGAGTACTTTTGTCTTTTTTGTATGCAGTTCCTGCAATTGTAAAACAACCATTTCCTTCTTCTCCAGAAGTATGACACTTTGTACAAGTTTCACCCGCATTATGACTAGCTCTAGAAGCTGTGCTGATATTTGTTTCGTCACATTTACCAGAACCTTCTCTTTCACAAGAGAAAAGAGCAGTTGATAAAATGGCAACAGAAAAAAGAGTTTTAATACCTTTCATATAATTCAAATTGTATAGACAAAGAACGTCATTTTTTAATTATAGTTGTCTATTGTTTTTTAATTCAAACTCATTATAAATAATGGACTGAATTTATTTTAAAGATAATGCTTTGTGATTTTAAATTATACACATTAAATTAATTGTATTTTTACTTTATGTATTATTATATAAATATTTTATTAAAAATTATTTATATTAATTTATTTAAATTAAATATTTAATATAATTTACTTTTATTTTCTGTTAATAATCCCTGCTTTTAATTCATTCTAAAATTTTTTAAATCGTGCTTAATTTGGTAAATTTGATACTCTTTATTTTTGACCTATGTACCTAATATTCGATACCGAAACTACTGGTTTACCTCGTGATTGGAACAAACCCTATACAGATACTGATAACTGGCCGAGAGCAATTCAAATCGCTTGGCAGTTACACGACGAATTAGGTCAATTAATCGAAGCGAAAGATTATATCATTCAGCCAGATGGATTTGATATTCCTTACGATGCGGAAAAGGTACACGGAATTTCGACTGCTCTTGCTTGGGAACAAGGAAGACCATTGCGCGATGTGATGGAGGAATTTCAGGAGGTATTAAAAAGAACGAAATTTGTTGTAGGTCAAAACATAGGGTTCGATAAAAATATCGTTGGGTGTGAATTTGTTCGTTTGGGATTGGATAATTTTTGGCAAGCGCATCCTGTTTTAGATACGTGTACAGAGGTAACTGCCAATATGTGTAAGTTGCCAGGTGGACGTGGTGGTAAGTTTAAATTGCCAACTTTATCTGAACTTCATTCTGAATTATTTGGTGAACCTTTTGCAGAAGCACACAACGCTACTGCCGATGTGGAAGCTACAACACGATGTTTTTTTGAGTTAATTCGTAGAGAGGTTTTTACTCCCGATGAGTTAAAGCAAGAAATTAGCTATTTTAAGCGTTTTCAAGAAGCAAATCCAGGTAGGATTTCTCCTATTGGCTTGGTGCACGTCAACCTAAAAGAGGAAAGTGCCAAACTAAAACAAAAATCATCAGCCAGTGCAAGTGAAACGACAACAAAAGATATTTCTCATCTACAAGACTTACCTTTTGTTCATTTACATACACATTCTCAATTTTCGATTTTACAATCCACGATATCCATTCCTGCTCTGGTAGAAAAAACAGCAAAGTTGAATTTACCAGCTGTTGCCCTTACGGACATTGGAAATATGATGGCTGCCTTTCATTTTGAAAAAGCGGTTAGCGGTTACAATAAAAAAGTAAAAGAAGAACGGAAACAAGCAGAGGAAAAAAACGAACCTTTTACTAAAAATGAGATAATCCCAATTATCGGTTGTACTTTCAATATTTGTGAAAATCATTTAGATAAAACGAGAAAAGACAACGGGTATCAAGTTGTATTTTTAGCAAAAAATAAAAAAGGATATCAAAATTTAATAAAACTATCTTCTATTGCCTTTACCGAAGGAATGTATTATGTCCCTCGTATTGATAAAGCCCTTGTGGAACAATACAAAGAAGATATCATTGTGCTTTCAGGGAATTTATATGGTGAGATACCGTATTTGTTGCTAAATGTCGGTGAAAAACAGGCAGAAGATGCTCTTTTATGGTGGAAAGAACGCTTTGGAGCTGATTTCTACTTGGAAGTAATGCGACACGGTCAAGAAAACGAAGATCGTGCTAATGAAGCTTTAATTCGTTTAGCTAGAAATCATCAAGTTCAGTTGGTCGCAACAAATAATGTCTTTTATCTAGAAAAAACAGATGCATCAGCTCATGATGTTTTGTTGTGTGTGAAAGATAATGAGTTGGTTTCAACACCAAAAGGTCGTGGTCGTGGTTTTCGTTATGGGTTAGATAACGATGAATATTACTACAAGTCGCCCGAAGAAATGAAACAATTGTTTGCTGATTTACCAGAAGCAATTGAAAGTATTGGTGAAATTATTGGGAAAATTGAACCTTTTGGACTAGCAAGAGACGTACTATTACCTGCTTTTGATATTCCAGAAGAATTTCAAGATCCATTAGATCAGGAAGATGGTGGTAAAAGAGGGGAGAATAATTATTTGAGGCATTTAACCTATGTGGGTGCTGAAAAACGGTATGATGAAATTACCGATGAAATTCGCGATCGCCTTGATTTTGAGTTAGCAACCATTGAGCGTACTGGTTATCCTGGTTATTTCTTGATTGTACAAGATTTTTGTCAGGCTGCACGAGATATGGGAGTATCCGTAGGTCCTGGAAGGGGGTCAGCTGCGGGATCTGCTGTTGCCTATTGTATTGGGATTACAAATGTGGATCCAATTAAGTATGATTTGCTATTTGAGCGTTTCTTAAATCCAGATCGTGTCTCAATGCCCGATATTGATATTGACTTTGATGATGAAGGTCGTGGTCGTGTTATCGAATGGGTAATCGATAAATATGGTTCAAATCAGGTTGCTCAAATTATCACTTATGGTACAATGGCGGCAAAATCTTCCATTCGTGATACGGCGAGGGTGTTGGATTTACCTTTGTTTGAGGCAGATAAATTAGCAAAATTAGTTCCAGATATTTCTTTGAAAAAATTGTTTTCAATGGATGATGCCGATTTGGCTAATAAATTGAAAAACAAAACAGAAGATATTCAAGCAGCGAATGAATTAAAACGAATATCAACAGGAAGTGATTTATCAGCACAGGTAATTCAGCAAGCAAAAATGTTGGAGGGATCTGTAAGAAATACGGGAATTCACGCCTGTGGGGTAATTATTACTCCTTCTGATATCACTCAATTCGTTCCGGTAGCAACAGCGAAAGATTCAGATATGTGGTGTACACAGTTTGATAACTCGGTTGCAGAGTCTGCGGGATTGTTAAAAATGGACTTTCTTGGTTTGAAGACACTTACTTTAATTAAGTATGCTGTTAAAAATGTAAAAGAACGTCACGGTATAGATTTAGATCCGGATAATTTTCCAATAGATGATGTAAAAACATACGAATTATTCCAACGAGGTGAGACGGTAGGGATTTTCCAATATGAATCTCCTGGTATGCAAAAATATATGCGTGAGTTAAAACCAACCGTTTTTGCGGATTTGATTGCGATGAATGCCTTGTATCGTCCGGGTCCATTGGAGTACATTCCATCTTTCATTCGTCGTAAACACGGGGAAGAGCCTATTGTTTATGATGTTGACGATTGTGAAGAATACTTAAAAGAAACTTACGGTATTACCGTATATCAAGAGCAGGTAATGTTGCTTTCCCAAAAGTTAGCAGGATTTACTAAAGGTGAGGCGGATACCCTACGTAAAGCGATGGGTAAAAAGCAAAAAGATGTTCTTGATAAAATGAAACCAGCTTTCATTGAACGTGGACAAGAAAAGGGACACGACCCAGTAAAGTTGGAAAAGATTTGGAAAGACTGGGAAGCATTCGCTTCGTATGCATTTAACAAATCTCACTCCACGTGTTATGCTTGGATAGCCTATCAAACAGCCTATTTAAAAGCAAATTATCCTGCTGAATATATGGCATCTGTGTTATCAAATAACATGAATGATATCAAGCAGGTTACCTTTTTTATGGAAGAATGTAAACGCATGGGAATTCCAGTACTTGGCCCTGATGTAAACGAGTCAGATTACTTGTTTACAGTAAATAAAGAAGGAGCGGTACGTTTTGGATTGGGAGCGATTAAAGGAATGGGAAGCGGTCCTGTGGATGCTATTATTGGTGAAAGAACTGAAAATGGTAACTATACTTCCATTTTTGATATGGCTAAACGTGTCAATCTTCGTATGTGTACCAAAAAAGCATTTGAAAGCTTGGCGTACGCAGGTGGTTTTGATTCGTTTAAAAATGTACATAGAGCCCAATATTTCAAGGAAGAAGGAAATGGTCGTTCATTCATAGAGAGTGCAATTCGTTTTGGAAATAATTACCAAGAAAATGAAAATTCTTCTCAAGCATCTTTGTTTGGTGAGGCAAGTGGTACTGTGATACCAGAGCCTGAAATTCCGAAAGCAGAGGAATGGCCGACAATGTATAAGTTGAGCAAGGAAAGAGAGGTAGTAGGGATTTTTATTTCAGGTCATCCTTTAGATGATTACCGAATGGATATTGAAGCGTTTTGTAATGGAAATATCGGAATGCTAACAAATCCAGGGGAACATCTAAATAAAGAAGTGACAATTGCAGCAGTTGTAGGTGAATGCGAGCATCGAATGACTAAAAACAACGAACCGTTTGGTACGATGATTGTCGAAGATTATACAGATTCACATAAGTTGTTTTTCTTCAAAGAGAATTATTTGAAGTTTAAGCCTTACTTTATGTCTGATAATTTTATCAGTATTAAAGGAAAATTTGAAATTCCACGTCACCGAAAAGATCCAGAGTTTGTCGTTCAAAGCATTGAGTTTTTATCGGATTTAAGAGATAAAAAAGCCAATTTTATCAATGTTAAAATTTCGACAAAAAAATTGGATCAAATTATGATTATGGATTTGAATAAATTATTTCTTGAAAATGAAGGGAAGTGTAATGTTCGTTTTGTGATTTTTGATCCGTTAGAAGATTTATCAGTTACGATGCCATCAAAAAATATGCGCATAGATCCAAATAATGAATTGATTAAGAGTTTGAAAGAATTTGATTTGGAATTTGAATTAACAGATAAATAATGGGAGCAAAAATAAAGCTAACCGAATTACTTGGGATTGAATATCCAATTATTATGGCTCCGATGTTTCTGGTGTCGAATACCCAAATGATTATCGAAGGATTGAAAGCTGGAGTTACTGGAGCTATTCCTGCATTGAATTATCGTTCAGTCGATGAGTTAAGAGAAGCAATCCGTTTGATAAAACAACAATCAGACAAACCTTTTGGTATCAATTTGATTGTGAATAAATCTAACTTTTTGTTAGAAGAGCAATTACGTGTTTGTTGTGAAGAAAAGATAGGTTTTATTATCACCTCATTGGGATCTCCAGAATTGGTAATCAACGAAGCACACAAACATAATATTCTGGTTTTTTGTGATGTGACGAATGTAAAATATGCTAAAAAGGTGGAGGCGCAAGGGGCAGATGCTATTATTGCAGTGAACAAAGAGGCGGGAGGACACGCGGGAACCATATCTTATAAACAATTGATTCCAGAATTATTAGCTCATTGCTCTATTCCTGTAATTTCAGCTGGTGGAGTTGGAAATAATCAACAGTATCGAGAATTAATTGGAATGGGTGTTGCAGGACTTTCTATCGGAAGTGTTTTTATTGCCTCTGAAGAATGTGGTGTTTCAACTGATTATAAGCAAGCTTGCGTCGATTATGGAGCAAAGGATATTGTTTTGACAACGAAATTATCTGGTACACCTTGTACAGTGATTAACACGCCTTATGTTCAGGAAGTTGGTACAAAACAAAATTGGTTAGAACAATTACTAAATAAAAATAATCACCTGAAAAAGTGGTTTAAAGCGTTGACTTTTTACCGTGGGATGAAATTTTTAAGAAGTGCAGCGTTTAATACTACATATAAATCCGTTTGGTGTGCAGGTCCGTCGATTGAATATGTTAAATCCATCAGACCAGTGAAAGAGATTGTGAATTCGCTAGTCACTGAAAACTAAATTATATCTTTGTACAAAATTTTAATTATGATAGAATTATTTCAGCACATTTTACACCTTGATTTTGAATGGATTTTTGCCAATTATGGTACTGCCATCTATGTAATAC
>JBILUY010000033.1:0-18803 GCA_044370735.1 Crocinitomicaceae bacterium
ACCTATCTGGTCCCTTTTCAGGAAGTCCGGGCGTAAAAGGGCCATCATTTATAAAATTAGATAAATCTCTTTCGTTTTTTGAAAAAACCAATGATTGTGAAACAATATATTTCCATGCTTGTTCTTCATTTTTTTCACACCAATCATACTTTTCTTTCTCGTAACGTAAAATAATATGACTTGGTAACTCAGGATCAATAGCATGTAAAATATAATACACTTTACCCCATTGTATCATCTTTTCAACTAATGTACTTTCTTTATCAGGAACATAATGAGTAAAAATCCAATTAACCAATATATCACGCTGTAAAAATTCTTCATTCATCCCATCTTTCATCCATCCATAGAATTGTTCCGTGGGAAGTTTTTTAATAACGGATTTATTAGCTCCCACATATCTTTCTAAACCAACACCAATTTCATTCTTCGTACAAAAAACACTACTAGTAAAAAGAGAGTTTAACCAAAAGATTTTTTTAGGTATAGGCTTATTGGGAATAAAATAAGCTAAACGATCAAACTTGTGATTTAAATCATATTGATAATTAGAAATTTTATTTCTTAAAGTTAAATCAATTTCATTTTCTAAATCAATTATATAAGGATCATTCCTAAAAAGTTCAACACTTCTAAAAAATATTGAATCAGAAGGATTTCCAAGACTTAAGCATTGTAAAAACAAATACCCTAAGATTTCATTTTCATTATAATTTTTTTGAATAATGCTCTCTAAATTAGATTTCGAATATTTTGATAAAGCTAAATCAAAATCTATAAAAGAAATATGCTGACTTTTTAAATTGTTATTATCTATTTCACTCCAACGATTATCAGTACAGGACATGAAAAAAAGAAGCAGAGAAGCAAATACAAAAATCCTTTTTCTAATCATTATTAATAATTAATATTGTACAAAATTAGTTATTAATTCTACAAATAAAGGTATGAGCAAATACAAACTAACAATTATAGCGATAATTCTTTCTTGCGTTGCTATGCATGGATTATCTCAAGAAAATAATGATAAAAAAATTCAAATGGGAATTGTGTTAGGATCTAGTTTAAACTTGAACAACACAGATACCAAAATCATAAAAACAAACAATCCTGGTTATGATTTTACTATAGGAATGAATTTAATAAAAAATTTCAATCAAAATTTAGGATTTAATACCGGAATAGAATTTGATTTTAGTTCAATGAAATACACATTTCAAGATACATTGTATTATGATTATAAAGACAATCAAATCTTTTCAAAAAGTGAAAAAGACTAAAACGAAACTTATACACGATTTTTTCTTCAAGAAAGAACACAAAAACCAATATATTTATCAATTCCAACAATGTTTATATTCAAAACAGATTATATAGGCTACAACCGATATTTTGCAAAATTTGGAATGAGACACAATTTTATTCTGAAGGAAATGGTTACAGATAAAGGTATTTTAGACAATATAAATGAACGAATGAAAATATCAAAAGACTTAGCTATTTATTCAGGCAGTATCGGGATTTCGGCTGGAACTGAATGGAATTATTCAGGTAGTTCATCTATACAATTTGAATTTGGATACTATTATGGTATTTCAAATTTACAAAGAGGGGACGCTTTATTTGGTGATATAGATAAGAATAAGACTTTATACTCTCTAAATAACAATAATACGATAAATTATCAAACGATTAAAAGCTCAAGAAATCAATTAGCTTTAAAAATCTCTTTTTTATTCTAAGATGAAAACATTGGAAATTAAAAACCATATTATAAATTGGTTAAACACATATTGCGAACAAACAAACCAAAGAGGATATATAATAGGTATATCAGGTGGTATTGACTCTGCTTTAACTTCAACATTATGTGCATTAACAGGAAAAAAAGTTATCGTATTATCTATGCCTATCAGACAAAGAAAGGAAGAATATAATAGAGCTTTAAATCATATTGAATTTTTAAAATCAACTTTTTCAAATGTATCTTCATTTGATATAGATTTAACTAACACATTCGAAATATTTGAAAATACTGTTCCAAAAGAAACTTTAGAAAATAAATTAGCAATGGCAAATAGTCGTTCTAGAATGCGTATGATGACACTTTATGCTATAGGACAAGCAAACGGGTTGTTAGTAGCAGGAACAGGCAATAAAATTGAAGATTTTGGGGTAGGATTTTATACTAAATATGGAGATGGTGGAGTTGACGTAAGTCCAATAGCTGATTTAACAAAAACACAAGTTGGTGAACTCGCAAAATCGCTTAATATAATTGAAGACATTTTAAAAGCAGAACCTACGGATGGTCTTTGGGACGAAGATGGAAGAAATGATGAAAACCAAATGGGTGCTTCGTATCCAGAACTTGAATGGGCTATGGATTACATCAAGAAAAAACAAAATTACACTCTTTCAGATAGGCAAAAGCAAGTGATAGAAATCTACACACGATTAAATACACAAAACAGGCATAAGATGATTCCTATACCTGTATGTGAAATTCCAAAAGAATATTTTATTTAATCAATTTCAGGAGCTAAACGGAGAACTATTCCATCAATAGCATCATCTATGTGAATTTGACAACCTAATCTTGAATTAGGTTTTACAAAAAATGCTTGATCTAACATGTCAAGTTCTGAATCAGATTGCTCAGGTAAATTAGTGTCAGATTCTAAATAACATTGGCATGTTGCACACATAGCCATACCACCACACTCACCTTTTACAGGTAAATCATAGGACTTACAAAGTTCCATGATATTCATATTCATATCTGTAGGAGCATCTAAAACATGTTCTACTCCTTCTCTATCAATGATAGTAACTTTTATATCTTGTGCCATAAAAAAAAGACTGTGTACAAATATACACAGTCTTTTTTTAAATTAAATTTAT
Source organism: Crocinitomicaceae bacterium (assembly GCA_044370735.1). GTDB lineage: Bacteria > Bacteroidota > Bacteroidia > Flavobacteriales_D > Crocinitomicaceae > CANHVK01. The sequence goes on from JBILUY010000033.1 coordinate 2,905, forward strand.
TCGAATTAGAAATGCCACAAATCGTGTTCAAAATTTCTTAATTCTTCAGTAATTCTTTGAGATTCATATAAAGCTTCAATACCAGATTTATAAGTTTCTAAAGATCTATCAAAAATATTACTTTGTTTATAAATAGTACTGTTAAACATTCTTTTTTGAAATAAATCATCAAAACTCATCCAGTTAGCATCATTTTTAGGATTGTAAACATTGTAATTTACAAAGTAAAAACGACAATGAGGGAAATATAACCAACATAATTCTTTTTTACCTTTAATTAATGTAGGTAAACCTTTTTCATCATAATCACAATCATAAACTACAGGAGCAATACCTAAGATACGAACATCCATTTGAGATCTTTCTTTATCAAAGAACCAATCCTCTTTTAAACGATATTCGATAATATCTTTCGATGTGAACCAATTTAAAATTGGAGGAACTGGTTTTTCCTCATCAATTCCAGTTTGAGGGTTTTTCCATATAACTGGATTACCATCAGCATCTTTTTCAATAAGTGGATTTCCTTGCTGATCTCTAGGTATAATTTCGATACTCAACATTTGCTTTACGATTTTTTGAAAAGCTGAATCTGTATCGTAATTTTTACCAGGAGCAGGATAAACAGGATATTTGAATAAATCACCATCAAAAGTTCCTAATGCATTAGGATTTTCAGGTTGATACATAATTAAATCACCTTTCATTACATGGTGTCTAATAATAGTCCACAAAGACCATCTGTTTGTATTTCGAACCCAACCTGCAGCATCTGAAATTTCATCCATAGGAAAATACATAGGATGATTGATTTTTTCACGTAAATCAATATATCTCCAAACACGTTTTTGGAAAGTAACATCGGCTTCTCTTACGAATTCATAAGGAACCAAACGTTTTGTAGGTATGTGCTCTTGAATATAAATACCGTCAACAACACCATCTACAGGAATATTTACAGGACCTCCATCAATTCCTTGAGCGTTTAAACTCAAAGATGTAACAAATGTAAGCAATCCAAAAACGATTTTTTTCATAAATCAAATTATTAAATTGATAATTAGTTTAATACAAGAAGAATGAACCTCCAATAGTTGAAGCAGGAGATCTACCATCTGTATAAGTAACATCTAATTTACAAGCATCTCCCAATTTAGCTTGAGAAATAAGTTTTAAAGCTTCAGCACTTAACAAACCACCACTTCCACTCACTTTTCTTCCTTTAAATGTCAATTCCCATTTTACAACTGTAAATTTAACTTGTAAGTCAACATCAGCAGTATATTTAGCGTCAACCTTACTTGCAGATTTAGATACAGTCTCTCCAGTTGGACTTCCATTTAAATGTACGGTAGCTTTAGGTAATTTTTTAACTCTAAATTTAAATTCACCTAAATTGGCAGTTTTGTTATTAACAGAACTTTTTCCTGAAATAGATACTTTAACTTCTTTCAAACCATTAGCTGGGGTAGCTATCCAAAATTCACCTGACTTAGTTAATGTTAAACCAGGTCCAGGATTTAATATTGTTTGATCATACCCAGATGCTAAACCACTAACCTTATTAGGGTAACCAGCATACATTACTTGCATATCAGGTAAAGATACATTTCCAGTTGGTTTCATAATTTTAATTGTATGCTCCCAATTTTCTCTTTTCATCTCACCACTTTTCTTAGCAATAGCAACTGTACCTGAAAGTTTCATCTCTCCAGAACCACTCACATTAGCAGTAACTAAAGCAACACCATCCTTGGTTTCTTTTACTTTACCACCACCACTAACAGTAACAACTGGTTGTTTATCTGAGTCAAAAGCAGCCATTAAAACCTTTAATTCTACTTCATCTCCACTATTCGCAATAAGTGGTCCAGTAGCTAAAGACATTACTTTATTAAATGAGAAGTCACCTCCACCAACACGACCTCTAATTAAAGTAATAGCATCAGCTCTAGCAGTAAGAATTTCATTTTGTAATGATGACAAAGAAGCGATACCAGCAACTTGAGGATTGTGGTCCCAAGTTTTACCTACCCAATGTACACCTTGAACACCATGTACCTCATATTTTTCATTCTTAGTTAAAGAAATGTAAATCTTACGAATTTCATCATACTCATCAATCGGAACTTTTCCTTTTTTGAACATTGCATCAACTTTTTTCTCTAAATCAGCAACATCTTTAAATTCATTGATGTGAGTACATTTTAAACTTGCAGGTTTTTCAGGAGTAGATGCACTTTTAACAACAAGCTCAACTAAATCATTTCTGTATTTATTGTATTTTTCCCATAAATCTTTACCTCTACCTTTAGGGTCAGTTACGCTCTCGTTAATACCCATCACTAACATCGGTTCATCATATTTATCTGGACCTTGAACGTGAGCTAAATGCATTCTGATTGGTTTACATGGTTTTTTAGTATCATATTCACCATCTTTATGTATTAACATTTCCTCTTCAGGAGTACCAGCTACACTTTTCCCTTCTTTAGTTACAAATTCTCCACAAGTTGTCATGATTTCAAGTTTAGACTCATCTAAAAATTTAATCATCTCAGCAGTCATTTTCTCAATAGCTTCAACATCTTTCATGAACTTTTTAGCTTTTTCACGAACTTGAGGATTATCCCCTGTTTTAGCTTGCTCATCTAATTGCGCTTTTTTCTCTTCTCCGCGAGCAAACTCATTTTCATTAGAAACTTGAATATTTTCTTCAATTGCTACGAAAGCCTCGAGAACGGCTTTTGACACGTTAAGTGCTAGAAGTGCAGTTAATACTAGGTACATCATACCTACCATCTTCTGCCTTGGAGTTTCATTACCACCACCCATTTTTATATAAAATTAAGAGTTAATAAATAGTACTATAAATTAGTCTCTAGTGATAGTCATCGCTTTCAACATATTACCATAAACATTGTTCAAATCAGACAAGTTTCTAGTAAGGGTTGCCATATTTTCTTTATATAATCTTGTATCTTCAGCAGAATCAGATAAGTTTTTCATCATTTCAGTAACTTGATCTTGGAATTTCTCAGTTGCTTCTAAATGAGCTGAAGAACCTTTCAATTGTAATTCATATACATTATTTAATGCAGCCAAGTTTCTTGAAACTTTTTGCATTTGTTCACCAAAAGATTCACCTTCTTGAGAAGTAGAAGTTAAACCAGTAAGTGTTAATGAAGCTCTCTCATAAGCATCAGAAAGTGCTGTAATTTTATCAGATGCTGTTTGCAAACTAGAAACGTAATTATCTGTAGCTGCAACAGCAGATGAAATTCCTTGTAAAGAAGAAGCATTCTCACCTAAAGATCTCATCCCAGAAGCTAAACTTTCTAATAATTCAGAGTCTATTTTCGCTTCTTCAAGCATTTTATCTAAATGTTGGGTAATACCTTCATTTTTCACATATACAGTCTGAGCAGAAGCTTGAGTAGTTAACGTTTCTTCATGTTTTTCCTCTTCTGCATGACCATGAGCATGATCTTCTTCACCATGACCTATATCATGAACTTGAGCTAACTCAGGATAAACTAAATCCCAATGATATTCATGAGGAAGTGGTTCAAAAGAAGACATCACGAAAATCGCTACCTCAACTAATAAACCTGTCACAAGCATGATTGATGCTCCTGGCCAGTGCATGATTTTAAATAATGCACCTAATACCACTACTGCCGCACCATATCCATAGAAATATTTCATAAACATTTTCCACTTGTGACTACCGGGAACCATTCCAAAAATCTTCATAACGCTTACTTTTTAATTTAACAATTTATTTACTACAGGGATTTATTTACTTATTTTAATTCAATTTCATTAATTAATTCCTCACTTCCTTCAGCTTCAATATTATCTCCACCTCTACCCATGTGAGTAACAACATTTCTGAAACCAATGTAAGACTTAGCTGTATCTTGGTATTCATAAGATCTAGAAGAAGTCATACAGTAATAACCGATATCTTTCCAAGAACCACCTCTAATAACTTTTCTTTTTGCTGTATGTGGATCCCAATCCATCGCATCATAACGATACTCTGGGTTGATATCATTTGAGAATTCATAAGCTGACTCATCATAAGCAGTTTCACACCATTCAGCAACGTTACCAGCCATACAGTATAATCCAAAACCATTAGGTTGATAAGAGAATGCTTTCACTGTGTGGAAACCACCATCTTCAGCATAACGGCCTCTCATTGGCTTGAAGTTTGCTAAGAAACAACCATAAGCATTTCTAGTGTATGGACCACCCCAAGGATATTGTGAGTTATCTAAATCACCTCTTGCCGCTCTCTCCCACTCAGTCTCTGTTGGTAATCTAAAATCATTAATATATAAGTCACCCATAGCAGCTAACCAAGAATTTAACAACCAAGATCTCCAGTTAGAATATGCTTTTGCTTGTTGCCATGTAATTCCTACTACAGGATAATTATCATATGCAGGGTGATGAAAATACATGTTAGTCATTGGATCATGAAAAGCATATGTAAAATCTCTAACCCAACATAATGTATCAGGATATACGTTTATAACCTCTTCTATAATAAATCTTTGTCTATTAGCATGTCCACGAATAGCATTGTTTTGTCCTTTTTTGTTAGTATGACCTAAGTCTAAATCTTGACCTTGATCTTCACCTGTAAAAGAATGTTTTGGAGTAGTTAAAGTTCTATGAGAAGGAACAACTTTGTTACCATTACCTGCAATTCCGTTAGGTACGATATCAATTCTACCTCTTCTAGCAGCTTCTTTTAAATCTTGCCAATAGTATTTGTATAATAACTTACGAGTATCAATTTCTCTCTTTTTATAGAAACGTTCGTTGCTAGGATAGTACATATCAGCTAAAATTGGAACGTATTCTTCTTGAGCGTAATCAAACTTCTTATCCCAATTTAATGTGAATAATGATCTGTTCTTCTCTTTATCTGAAGCATCATAGTCTACAAATTCTTTTGAATCTTCATCAAAATATCTTTCTTGATAGTTTATGAAATCTTGAGAAGCTTCATCTTCCCAAGTCAAATAGATTTTCTCACGAGCAATAGAATCTTTTACATGTTCAACAAACTGACGGTATTCGTTATTTGTCACCTCAGTTTGATCCATATAAAAAGCTTGTACAGAAGCTGTTTTTGCTCTTGTTTGATGTAAAAAAGGAACATCTTGGTCATTTTCACCCATGTTAAAAGCACCACTTTTAACGTAAACCATACCTAGAGGAATCTCAGGTTGGTAAAGGGGTCTGTTTAGTACACCAGTCACATGACCAGTTCTAGTACTACAAGAAGCTATTAAAAGCCCAATGAAACCTAACAACAATAATCTATTCATCATACTTAATTTTTAAGTTTCGGATATCATTTAACATTAACTACAGGATCAACTATGTTTTATGATAAAACGAAAAATTCTTAAAATGGTTACAAATTTGATAATTTATTTTTTAATTTACAACCACCTTGGATGTTTAGTACGTTCCAAAGGTGGGTCTGGTATTACATATCTGTATCTAGCAACAAGTTCATGCGTACCTCTAGAAACATTATTTAATCCGTTAATTTGCATATCGTAAGAATATCCAATTGTAAAATTATTAATTGGATAAAATCCAGCTAAAAATGAGACAGACTCACTAGTTCTGTATGTAACACCTGCATAAAAAAGATTAGCATGATAGTATTTCATATTTAAATCAGCAGATGTTTTAATTAACTGAGTACGAACAATCGTTTGGAATTCTAAATCTTTATTTTGACCAACAAGGTTTCTAAATCTATGACCTGCAATAAAAAAATAATTTCTAACAAAAGTCATATTTAGATTTCTAATCTGCGGAGTATTTAAGTATGAAGAAGAGACACCAAAATAGTATCCTTTGAAACTTTTCCAAGTTAAACCAAAATTTCCGTAGATATTAGATCCAGACCCACTTTTAGGTAAAGAAGCGTCATTATTATTTCCTGAAGGAGTAATCCAGTTTGGATCTAACGCCAAATTAACATATCCTACCCCTATTCCAATATTTAACATTCCTAACTCTTTTACTTGAAAAGGAGCTGAAAAATTAAACAACACATTATTTTGACGAAAATTTCCAATTACATCGTTCATGAAAGTCAATCCATAAGATCCATAAACAATTTTATTCAAATTTGCATCTATACTAAAAATCGTAGTGTTAGGAGCACCAACAATTTTATCCCATTGATTTCTGTAAATTAGACTAGCACTAATTCCATCATCAATTCCAGTAGCTGCAGGATTGTAATTTTGTTTATTAAACATAAAATTTGTGATTAAAGGCTCCTGTTGTGCAAATAACACAACAGATAAGCTCAAAGCACAAATCAGTAAAAAATGTCTAATCATTTAAAAAACAAATTCTTATAAATAAATTCAATCTCTTTCTATGAGAATCAAAGCACTAAAATAAACAAATAATTTGATTATCAAAAAAGGTAATGTTTGTTTTCAACAATAATCTGTTAAAACTTACTTCAACTTTTGATACGTTTTCCACCACAAATCTGGTAGTTCATTTTTTGAAGCAAGCTCATAATCATCATGGTTGCAAGGAACCAAATGGTGTCTTTTATATTTTGAATTAACCGTTGACGGATGAGGAACTTCTAACCACCATCTTTCAGACTTATTGCTTTTATAGAAAACTACTTCATCGAATGAGTCTAAATGGACTGTGAACTTCGTATATTCAGTTTTAGCACATACAGGAAAATCACCTTTACGATCATTTACACCGTCAATAAAATACCAAATAATTTGAGCAAGTAAATGGTCGTTGTTTTTGGTAATGTTTGATGAAAAATAATTTAGCAACGCAAAAGAGGTTAGTTTGTCGCTTATTCCTGCATATCGCGCTATTTGACAAATTTGTTCTGCATAAAACCCGTTCGGATTTTCGTTAGTATTTGAAAAATCAGAAGCTCTAATTGCTGATAAGTCAATATTCAATGCATCACAATTTCGTATTAAAGGTTCCGCTTTTTTGAAATTACTATTAAATTCTCCTAATCGAAGAGCATCAAAATATAACTTTTCGAAAAGATCAATTTCTGAAGTTTTTAAGAATGGAGCTTGTAAACCAATGATACTATAATTAAATAGATTACATGGTTCACTGGTTAATAATTTACCTAAATAAGCATTGTTTGATAATTTTCCGTCTGTATTACCAAAATCGAATTTGTAATCAACTGAGACAAAATTTACGATTTGTTCTAAATCTGTATATCCTAAATACATAGGATAAATCAAGTCTTGAGAACCTCCAATCATGATCGGAATGACATCGTTTTTAATTAATTCAGCAGTTATGTTTCTAATGCCAAAGTATGTATCTTCGATTGTTTCGCCTAAAATAAAATCACCCAAGTCATAAATTTTTTTATTCCAATTTAAGCCGTGGTTCAGATTATATAAATACGAGCGAAACGAAGTTGAATTTATTTCATTCGAACCTTTACTGTTTCTAAATTCTGGACAGTAAAAAATAGCAACTGATTTTTTTTCTATCTCTGGAAATGATCCTTCTAAATGTGTATCAATTGTATTCCCAATGGATTCATTATTATAAAAAAAATCATCTACTGGTTTGAAGTAAAAAGAAATATCTTTCATCTGAAAACAAAGTTATTTTTTAGTAGATTTTCTGAATGTTTTTTTAGGTTGCCCTTTTTGTTCTTCAATTAACTTCAAACAATCCGCTAATTCTAACTTTTCCCATTCTGAACCTTTAGGAATTTTATAATTATCCTTTCCTACTTTAATATAAGCACCCCAACGACCATTTAAAATTTGGATTTCTGCATTTTCAGCAAACGTTTTTAAGATTTTATTTTGGTCATCAATTCTTTTTTGCTCAATAAGCTCGATAGCTCTCTCCAACGTAATCGTCATCGGATCATCTTCTTTCTTTATTGAAACAAATGCTTTCCCATGTTGAATATAAGGACCAAAACGCCCCACATTTGCTTTCACCACTAAATCTTCAAACTCACCTAAGGTTCTTGGAAGTTTAAATAAATCCAATGCTTGTTCTAACGTAATTGAATTGATAGACTGATCAGATCTTAAAGAAGCAAAAGCAGGTTTTTCTCCATCTTCTTTTTCATCTCCAATTTGCACCATCGGACCGAATCGACCAATACGGACAATTATTCTTTTTCCATTTTCTGGATGATGCCCTAATTCTCTCTCTCCAGTTGCTCTGTCAGAATGTTCTAGCGTATTAGTTACATTCTCATGGAAAGGATTATAAAAATCATGCATCATGGAAGTCCATTGAATTTTACCTTGTGCAATTTCATCAAATTGAGATTCGACATTTGCGGTAAAATTATAATCCATGATACGTTCGAAATGCGAAACTAAAAAATCAGTAACCACGATACCTATATCCGTAGGGAATAATTTATTTTTTTCCTTACCGGTAATTTCAGATTTTACCTCGCTTGAAATCGAACCTGATTTTAATTCTAATACTTTATATTCTCTTGTTTCTCCTTCACGTTCTTTTTTCTCTACATACCCTCTCTTTTGAATCGTAGAAATTGTTGGAGCATATGTAGAAGGTCTTCCAATACCAAGTTCCTCTAATTTTTTCACTAAAGAAGCTTCCACATATCTTGGAGCAGGTCTTGAAAAACGTTCAGTTGCTTTAATATTTTCATATTTCAACGACTCACCTACTGTAACCGCAGGTAGCAACACATCCTCCCCTTCATTGTCATCATCTTCCTCTTCCAATTTCGCTACAAGGTACACTTTTAAGAATCCATCAAATTTTATTACTTCTCCTTTTGCTTGAAAAATTTCTGGAAGTGATTCATTCCCAATTTTGATAGTTGTTCTTTCTAATTTTGCATGACTCATTTGTGATGCAATAGATCTTTTCCAAATTAAGTCATACAATTTTACCTCATCTGATTCTCCAGTAATAAAATGTAATGAAAAATCAGTTGGACGAATCGCTTCGTGTGCTTCTTGCGCTCCTGCACTTTTTGTTTTATAGTTAGTGGGATTAGAATATTCCGCACCCCAACTTTTAGTGATTTCATTTTTTGAAGCTTCAATTGCTGCTTGTGAGAAATTCACTGAATCTGTTCTCATGTAAGTGATTTTTCCAGATTCATATAATTTTTGGGCAACAGACATTGTTCTTGAAACTGAAAACCCAAGTTTCAAACTTGCTTCTTGTTGTAAGGTTGAAGTAGTAAAAGGTGCTGCCGGCGATTTTTGAGCAGGTTTAGTTTGTACATCCAACACTTGGAAATCAGTAGATATACATTTTTCTAAAAAAGCATTTGTTTCTTCTACTGTACCAAAGTGCTTCACAACTTCAGCCTTAATTTTATCTTTAGACTTTAAAAATAAAGCTTGAACTTTAAAATATGATTCAGTAATGAATTGATTAATCTCTTTCTCTCTTTCAACTATCAAGCGAACTGCAACTGATTGAACTCTACCAGCAGACAAACTTGGTCTCACTTTTTTCCATAAAACAGGTGAAAGTTCAAACCCTACTAGACGATCAAGTACTCTTCTAGCTTGTTGCGCATTTACCAAATCTGTATCGATCGTTCTTGGATTTTCAATCGCCTTTAAAATTGCTGGCTTCGTGATCTCGTTAAACGTAATTCTTTTAGTTTCCTTTTTTTCCAAGGATAATGTCTCATATAAATGCCAAGAAATCGCTTCTCCTTCACGGTCCTCATCGGTTGCTAGCCATACAACTTCAGATTCTTTCGCTAGTTTTTTCAATTCAGAAACGATTGCTTTTTTGTCTGATGAGACCTCATAAGCAGGTTTAAAATCGTTTTCTAAATCAATCGCTAACCCCTTTGATGCTAAATCTCTAACATGTCCAAAACTGGATTTTACAACAAAATCTTTTCCTAAATACCCTTCTATCGTTTTTGCTTTAGCAGGAGACTCAACAATTACTAAATTTTTAGCCATTTTATACTTTCTAGTTGAATTAGTGTGTTGCAAATTAAGTTTAATTAAATTCAAAAAACAAACCGCAATTTGAAAAAGGGCTAAAAGTGGCTAATAAAAATACACACGAATAAATGTTAATTAATTAAAAAGATATAGCCCTGACATTTTGACATAGATTGAAAATGTGTTATTTTTGGGGACTTAAAAATTAAACGAATGAGCAATTTAGATTTAGGAAATAACAAGGTAATAGACGAAACAAAACAAGGTGAAGCTACTATGGTTCAAGGAGAACATAGTAATGGTAAAAAGTTATACCTTGAAAGTTATGGTTGCGCCATGAATTTTTCAGACAGTGAAGTTGTAGCCTCTATATTATCTAAAGAAGGATTTACCACTACTCGTGATGAATCTGAAGCAGATGTTATTTTATTAAATACGTGCTCCATTCGTGAAAACGCTGAACAAAAGGTACGTGTTCGTTTAAGTGATTTCAAAACAAGAAAGAAAAAACAACCCGGATTAATCGTAGGTGTACTTGGTTGTATGGCTGAACGATTAAAACAAAATTTACTTGAAGAAGAAAAGTTAGTTGATATCGTAGCTGGGCCAGATGCATACCGTGATTTACCAAATTTGATCACAGAGGTAGAAAGTGGACAAAAAGCAGTAAATGTATTATTATCTAGAGAAGAAACATACGCAGATATTAGCCCAATTCGTTTGGATGAGTCAGGGGTTAGTGCATTTGTAAGTATTACTCGTGGGTGTGATAATATGTGTTCATTCTGTGTAGTACCTTTTACTAGAGGTAGAGAGCGCTCAAGAGATCCTCAAACGATTGTTGAAGAGTGTACAAATTTATTCGAAAGAGGTTATAGAGAAGTTACTTTACTTGGTCAAAACGTAGATAGTTACCGTTGGAATATGACAAGTAAAGGAGAAATTAAAGACGAAAACCAACCAACAACAAATTTTGCTCAATTGTTAGAAATGGTTGCGTTAATCAATCCATTATTGCGTATTCGTTTTTCTACTTCTCACCCTAAAGATATGACGGACGAAGTTTTACATGTTATGGCTAAATATCCAAATATTGCAAAACAAATCCATTTACCTGTTCAATCTGGGAATAACGATATGTTATACAGAATGAATAGAGGATATACAAGAGAATGGTATTTAGATCGTATTGATGCAATCAAACGTATTTTACCTGGATGTGCAATCTCAACGGATATCATTGCTGGTTTTTGTGGTGAAACAGAAGAAGAACATAAAGACACTATTTCATTAATGCAAGCAGTTGAGTATGATTTTGCTTATATGTATATGTACTCTGAAAGACCAAAAACATTAGCTGAAAGAAAATTCAAAGATGATGTTCCAGAAGATGTTAAAAGAGCACGACTTACAGAAATCATTAATTTACAACAAGAACATTCTTTAAAAGCGCACAAAAAATTAATCGGTACAGTTCAGGATGTTTTAATTGAAGGTTTATCTAGAAGATCAGACCAAGATCAAGTAGGAAGAAATTCGGGTAATGTAAAAGTTGTTTTCCCTAAAACAGCTATTGAAATAGGAAATTACGTAAAAGTTAAAATCACAGATTGTACTTCAGCAACTTTGCTTGGAGAGGCTATACTATGATGAATTTACAACAAATAAAACAACGATTTGGAATTATCGGAAATTCACCGATGTTAAATAGAGCGTTGGAAATTGCGGCTCAAGTAGCTCCAACGGATATTTCTATTCTTGTAACAGGCGAAAGTGGTACAGGTAAAGAAATTATTCCACAAGTCATTCACCAGCTCAGTTCAAGAAAACACGGTGAATATATCGCTGTAAATTGTGGTGCTATACCTGAAGGAACGATTGACAGTGAATTATTTGGTCACGAAAAGGGAGCATTTACAGGAGCTAGCGGAAGTAGACAAGGGTATTTTGAAGTTGCCAACGGCGGTACTTTGTTTTTAGATGAAGTTGCGGAATTACCAATGCAAACCCAAGTGCGTTTATTACGTGTCTTGGAAACTGGTGAATTTATTCGTGTTGGTTCATCTAAAGTACTAAAAACAAATGTGCGTGTTGTAGCTGCTACAAATGAAAATATGCAAAAGGCAATTGCATCAGGAAAATTTAGAGAAGATTTACTGTATCGTTTGAGTACGGTTCCAATTACATTGCCTCCATTAAGACAGCGAAAAGAAGATATACATTTATTATTCAGAAAATTCGCTAATGATTTTGCTGAAAAATACCGAATGCCTGCTATTCGTTTAACGGAGGATGCAGTTCAACTAATAGAAAATTACCACTGGTCTGGAAATATCCGTCAATTAAAAAATTTGGTAGAACAGATTTCAGTTATTGAGAACAAAAGAGAAATTGATGGTTTTACGCTGCAACCGTATTTACCTGTTCAAGATCAAAGTGCTTTTCCCACAATTGTAAAAACAGAAGAATCTATTTCAGAAAGAGACTTGATGTACAAGTTTTTATTTGATATGAAAAATGATTTGAATGATTTAAAAAAATTAGTCCATGAAATGATGAATCAGCAAGGATCTAATTTTCATTTAAATCAAGATCAAGAAGCGGTGATTAGCAGAATGTATAACGATATTATTCCCGTAAAAGATCCAAATCACTTATTACAATATAATACAGAAATTTCATCAACTCCAACAGTAGTGGGAAATGTAACAATAGAACCTGTTCAAGATTTTCACGATCATATTGAAGTTGAGGAATCATTATCGTTAGAAGATCGAGAAAAGGATTTGATAAAAAAGGCATTAGAAAAACACCGAGGAAAAAGAAGAAATGCGGCAGAGGAATTAGGGATTTCAGAGCGTACTTTGTACAGAAAAATAAAAGAATATAATATCCAGGCATGAAATACCTATTCATTATAGCATTATTATTTTCGTTGTCTGCGTGTTGGCCAACCAGTGTTTCATTTAATGATACGGGATCTATTCCTCCAGAGTGGAAACATTTTTCTTTATCAAATTTAGAAAACAATGCTCCCAACTCACCGATCAATTTTTCAGGGTTTTTATCTGATAAAATCAGAGATGGCATTCAAAATAATACACGATTAAAACTTTCAACAACTCCAAATTCAGGAGAAGTGCGTTTGGAAGGAGCAATCACGAATTATGTTATTACCCCAGTAGCCATTCAAGCAGGTGATAATGTTGCAAAAAACAGATTAACAGTAACCTGTAGTATGAAAATAGCAATTACGAGTCCGAAGGAACAAGAAATGACTGTTAGTAGTACTCGATTCGCTGATTATCCAACAGACAAAAATTTTTCCGAAGTAGAGTCAGAATTAAACGAACTTATTTCACAACAAATCGTACAAGACGTTATTAATAAGATTTTATCAAACTGGTAATATGTTTCAACAGACCATAAGCGAAAAAATAAAAAATGTAAATCTCTTGCAAAAAGAAGATTTACCCTTGTTTCGTGAGTTGAAAAACAAATACCCGTATGCTGAAATTTTTCAATTAATCCATTTACAATTAATTAAAAAATATGATCCTATTTCTTTTGAAGAAGAATTAGGAAGTGTTGCCTACAAAATTAGAGATCGTTATAAACTTGTAGATCTTTTACAAGAACCAGAAATATTGGTAATTGAAGAAGAGAATGAAACACCTATTCATTCACAAACAAAAGAAGTCGTTGAAATACAAGAAGAAATTGTAACAGAATTAGAAAATAAACAATCTGAAATACCAACACCTGTTGAAGAAATTGATGTGACAGAACACATTGATGTAGACACAACTAATTTAGATACTCAAATTGCAGCAGAAGCTTTTTCTACCATTTTCTCTAAAGATTTTGAACCAACTATTCAATTTAAATTGGAAGATGATTTAGTGGAGGAAAATAATTCAAATCATACTCCTGAAAAAGAAGAATTAAACACAAACGTAGAAACTGTTATAACAACTGATCATTCTCAAAAAAGTTTTACAAGTTGGTTAAAATCAAGTAAAAAAGAAGAGAAATTAGATAAAAATCAGTTAATTGACACCATCATCGCAACTAATCCAACGATTTCAAGGCCTAAAAAAGAATTTTATAGTCCAAGTAAGCAAGCGATAAAAAGTGTGGACGATGATCAATTGGTTTATACAGAGACTTTGGCTAAAATTTTGGAAATGCAAGGTAATTTTTCAAAGGCAATTTCAGCTTATGAGCAATTAAGTTTGACAATTCCAGAAAAAAAGACTTTCTTTGTACAAAAAATTAAAGAATTAAACGAAAAATTAAATACAAAATAAAATGGTAGGATTATTAACTTTCTTAATTATTGTAGCAAGTATCTTGTTGATTATCGTAGTATTTATCCAAAATCCAAAAGGTGGAGGTTTGTCTTCTGACTTTGGTGCAGCTACTCAAATTGGTGGTGTACAAAAGACGAATGATATCATCGATAAAACCACTTGGGGATTAGCAATTGCGATTGTAGTAATTAGTGTTATTTTAACAATCAAATCAACTCCTGAAAGAGCACAAGTTCAACAACCAACAGAACAAGCACCTCAAGGAGGAACTCCAGCAGCACAATAATCTGAAAGATTAAAAAAATATAGAATGCCAGTATGTCACATACTGGCATTTTTTTTAACTTTTCTTAAAAAAACAAGCTGAAAAAATGTCCTAAAATTCAAGTTGGCATATTTTTCGTAATTGTTGGAGTGAACTTTAAATTTAATATCTATGTCTATATCATTTAAACCATTAGCAGACAGAGTTCTTATAGAACCTGCTGCAGCAGAGGAAAAAACAATCAGCGGAATCATTATTCCAGATTCAGCTAAAGAAAAGCCGTTAAAAGGGACTATTGTAGCAGTAGGAACAGGTAAGAAAGATGAACCAATGACTGTAAAAACTGGAAATGTAGTTATGTATGGTCAGTATTCTGGGACAGAAATCAAGATTGATGGAAAATCATTTTTGATTATGAAAGAAGCAGATATTTATGGGGTAATTGAAGGTTAATATTTAAAAAAAACAAAAAAATGGCAAAAGATATTCATTTCGAAGTAGAAGCGAGAGAAAAATTAAAAAAAGGAGTTGATACTCTTGCAAATGCAGTTAAAGTAACATTAGGTCCAAAAGGAAGAAATGTTGTTATTGGTAAAAAATTTGGTGCACCACACGTAACTAAAGACGGAGTTTCAGTAGCGAAAGAAATAGAACTTTCTGACGCAGTTGAAAATATGGGAGCACAAATGGTTAAAGAAGTTGCATCAAAAACTGCTGATATTGCAGGTGATGGTACTACTACAGCAACTGTGTTAGCACAAGCAATTATCAACTCTGGAATGAAAAGTGTTGCTTCTGGAGCAAATCCGATGGATTTAAAAAGAGGAATTGACAAAGCAGTTAGTTCTGTTGTTAAATCTTTAAAAGGATTCTCTAAAGAAGTTGGATCAGACAATGATAAAATCAAACAAATCGCAACAATTTCAGCAAACAATGATGAAACTATAGGTTCATTAATCGCTGAAGCGATGAAAGTTGTAGGTAATGACGGAGTAATTACAGTTGAAGAAGCTAAAGGAACTGAAACAGAAGTAAAAACTGTTGAAGGCATGCAGTTTGACAGAGGTTATTTATCTCCATATTTCGTTACAAATGCTGAGAAAATGATCGTAGAAATGGATAATCCTTATATTTTAATCTACGACAAAAAAATATCTAACATGAAAGAATTACTTCCAGTATTGGAGCCAGTAGTTCAATCAGGGAAATCTTTATTAATCATTGCTGAAGATTTAGATGGTGAAGCGTTAGCTACATTGGTAGTAAACAGAATTCGTGCATCTTTGAAAATTGCTGCTGTAAAAGCTCCAGGATTTGGAGACAGAAGAAAAGCAATGTTAG
>JBILUY010000035.1:0-17986 GCA_044370735.1 Crocinitomicaceae bacterium
GTATTTTTCCACTACTGGACTTTCTAACAAATGAATTTGACGAAGTTCACCGCCTAATTTAACCAATTGCCAGAATTTTTCAGCGTCATCTGGATACGGAACACGTGGAAAGTCAATCTTTAAAAATTCCTTATATGTTTCTCTGTATGTTGGTGAATGTAATACCGCATAGATGTAGTCTAATAAATCTATTGGTGCGAATGTGTTAGAGGTTTCTTCTTTTTCGTTTGTGAAGGTTAAACCTAATTTCGTAGCAACTTGGGATACTATTTCATTGTTTAAATTAGTAACTCTTTCTATATTATCAAAAATATTTTGTTGTTCATTAGTTTCATTAAGTATATATAATGGAAATGAATAAGTTTGAAAGCCATATAAATTTTTATCCGTAATTTGATTGGTCACATACACTGTTCTGAAAGTGTCAGTATCAACTGATGACCTCATCAAATTCAAAAAATAATTATTATCTTTTTGATTCTTAAAAACATTAAAATCCGCTCTTCTTAAAATATTCTTTGAATATGCAATGTATTTAAAATCAAAGATTTTGTAAACATATTTTTTGAATTGAATTTTGCTACTATCTTCTAATAGTAGTTTATCTAATAACTTAAATGAAGATTTATTTTCAATATTATACGTTTTAAAATTTTCAATATTTTTTTGAGATATTTCTTCAAATGTGCTAATTAAAGATTCTTTATCGTTATTAATAAATAATTTATCCATCCCAGTTTCAACTCCAGGACCGAAAACTTTAAATAATTCATCTAACTTAAAACCATAATTGTATTCTTTTGCGTTCGAAAAATTCTTTGGAACGAAGTAAAAATTAGGATTGGAATATTCTAATTTATTCCAATTTATATTTGAGTGACTATTTTTTAATAAAAAATCATATTTGAATTCCCTTTTTCCGAATAAATCATAATGAAAAATTTCACCTAACTCACTAGTGTTTTTTTTATTACCTTTTATAAAAATATTTATGCTCACACCTTGCATAATATCGAAAACATTTTGGTCTACACTTCCATCTAGTGACACTTCTTTCTTCTTTGCATTTCCATGTAAATCAATAATATAAATTTTACTAAAACTTTCTAAAAGATTTTTTCTCATTTGACGAAAAACAATTCCATCTAGAAAACTATTATTTGAAATATATGCTAGAATACCAGTTTAATTTTTGTCGATAAAATATTGTCCGTAGCGAATAAATTTAACGTAATCATCTGAAAGCGAATTATAACTTTTTTCATTTAAATTTTTTTTGTAATCTGCTGTTAGACTTTCAATCCACTCACTTTTATTCGTACTACTCACAGCATACGGTGGATTTCCAATCACACACATTACTGGTGTTTCTCTTTTTATTTCGTTTGCTTGGTTACTTTCATCTGAAAGCCAAGAACTGAATAAAGTACCGCTATCATGATGGGCTTCTTCAAGAGAGTTGGTCAGAAATATTTTGAAACGTTGGTCGTCGGTTTCAGATGGTTTATAACCAGTTTCAGTTAATAGCATATCCATCTTCAAATGTGCCATGGCATAACTCGCCATGAGTAACTCAAAACCATTTAATCGAGGGATGAGGTCGTTTGTTACATACTTACTCCATATTCCTTTTTGGTTCTCAAATTTCTTATGTATATGTTTTACAACTTCTGCTAAAAATGTACCAGTACCAGTGGCGGGGTCGAGTATCTGAACCTTATGAACTTCTTTTTCAATTTTCTTTCCAAAGTAATCTACTTTGATTTTGGTTTTACTGGTGTCTGCAATACCTTGCGGAAGATTAAATTCAGTTTTAAGTATATCATCAACTGCTCTAACTATAAAGTTCACCACTGGTTGCGGAGTGTACCAAACACCCCTTGCTTTTCTTAATGCTGGATTGTACTCACCTAAAAATGTTTCGTAAAAGTGTACTACTGGGTCTTCTTGTTTCGTACTCTTACCAAAATTTTTCATTATCTCTGCAACATCAGAAGCAAGGAAGATGCTCACCAATTCATCAACAATCCACACTAAACGGTCATCTAAATCGTAGCCCGCAATATCTTGAAAAAGTTTACGAAGGAAAGGATTTGATTTGGGTATTAATCGAGAAGCTTCTTCACGTGAGAAGTCAATTAATGTTGGGTCATGGTAACGAGCCGCAAACATTCCATAAGCTATTGTTTGGGCGTAAATGTCCGCAAATGCTTTGTTATCTATGTCGTGAATCAACATCTTTTGAAACGAAAGCATTTGCGATTTTATAGCGGTTCTCTTTTCTTCTTTGTCGTCATTGTTTAGCGATTTCTCAATAATATCAGCCATTAACTTAGCTTTACCCGCCATCATTTGTGCGAGTTTAGTTGGTGATTTTATTGTTTGAGAAACTGTTAATGCGAAATTTTTGATCAGTTCGGAGAACTGATTAAAATTTTCGCTCAATGGTATTATGTTTCCATTCTCGAGTTTAGCAATGGCAATTTTTGTCACAAACTCACCATCTTTGTAAAAATGGAAGTCCATATAGTCGGTGAAGATTAAGTTCGTTAAACCCGACTTATAGCGGTCAAATTGTTCTTTTAATGTTTTACTTGCAAGGTCAACACCAATGTCTTTTGCTTCGATGTAACCAATCGGAATGTCTTTACGGGTCAACACATAATCTGGTGCTCCACAACTTACTCTGGCTGGTTCATTGGTCACCAGAACATCTGGTAATATTGCCATGATGAGGTTTTGCAAGTCGCCACGGTAGGAATGTTCTCTTGCGTTACCAGTTTTGAACAGAACGGTGATTTTATCTATGTATTGTTGAATTGTCATTATTTGAATTATTTAGTTAAGTTTCTTTTATCGAATTCAATAAAAAATTCCGATAAAGTCATATTTAGACCTTTTGTGATTATCTGGTGAAGCATTTGAAGTGAAATATTTCTATAACCATTTTCAATCGTGCTCATATAAGTTCGACCAACTTCTGACTTCATTGCCAAACCTTCTTGAGAAAAACCACGTTTCTTTCTTTCAATTTTTATTTGTTCAGCAATTAATTTTATTGTTTCCATAAAACAAAAATGGTGATTAAAACACGAATAAGCAACATAAAATAATTCAATTTAATCAACATATTGTTACAACATAGTGAACATTCAACTTGACACTAACATCAAAAATTCGTATCTTTGCTTAGATAGGCTAAGAACCTTGATAATCTCCAGCTTTAAAAAAATGAGATAAGGCTGACGTATTAAATGCTGTCATTAAAAGAATGTGAAAAGCAATTAAACAAACAATCACAAACATACACATCAGAAGAAGTTGAAATTATTGTCAATCTTCTTGAACTCATAGCTTCTATTGAGCTTGAAAACCTATTAACTAACATTGAAAAAAAAGAAGAAGAAAATGAATAAAAAAAAGATGAATGTAATACTGTATTTGAGGGTTAGTACAGAGGAACAGCGAAAAACTGGAAACAGTCTTGATTATCAAGAGCAAACCCTAAGGTATTATTGCCAACATAAAAACTACAATGTAATTGCTGTTTACCGTGAAGATGAATCGGCAAAAGACTTTGAGAACAGACCAGAATGGAATAAACTTCAAAAATTCTGTAATAAAAACAGAAGAGAAGTTGATTTGGTCTTAGTCCACAAATGGGATAGATTTTCGAGAAATACGAAAGAAGCATATAACATATTGGATGAATTCAAAAGTTATGGTATTGAAATCAATGCTACTGAACAATACATTGATTTATCAATTCCAGATTCTTTAATCATGCTGGCGTTGTATTTTTCTACAAGTGAGGTTGAACGTTTAAAAATATCAGCAAGGATAAAAGACTGTAATCACCAAGCACTAATGAGTGGATACTTTATTAATAAAGCACCATTTGGGTATCTTAACCATAAATTAGCTAATGGCAAACACTCTTTGATTATAGATGAACCAAAAGCTCAATATGTAAGAGAAGCGTTCAGAAGAGTTGCAACTGGGATTGAATCAGCAGAATCAGTTAGAATTGATTTAAACCATGATGGAATAAAAATGAGTAAAAGCAACTTTTTAAGAATGTTAAGAAAAATAGTTTACTGTGGTAAAATATTTGTTGCTCAACACCAAAAGAACAGTGAACGTATTGTTGATGGTCTCCATGACGCAATAATTGATTTAAAGACTTATTACGAGGTTCAAAAGGTTTTAGATGGTAAAAGATGGAAAGGTTTAGTTCCATCGCATAAAAACGAGAAATTTCCACTACGTAACTATTTGGTTTGTGAATGCTGTGGCGACAACATAACTGGAAGCACTTCCAAAGGTAGAAGTAAGACTTACGACTATTACCATTGCATGAACCAGCATAGAATCCCAAGGGAAGACCTTCATACAATGTTTGAGGAAATGTTAGATGGATTTTCAATAAATGAAAACATTAAAGAACTATACTCAAAAATTTTACTGGATAAGGCAAAAGATTTAAACAGTAACAATATAAATCAAATCAATTTTATCACGAAAGAAATAGAAAAGAATGATAACATGATTGATAACGCAGACGAAAGATTTTTGTCAAGTGATATAGGTGCTGATTCATACAACAGATTAATTGAAAAATTAAATGACAAAAACAGAAAACTAAAATTTGAATTAGAAGAATTAAGCAACAAAGAAAATCCAGTTGACAAACACTTGAAAAATAGTATGAATTTGCTTCTAAATTTAAGAAAGACCTATACACAAGCAAATTACGAAAACAAAAGGAAAATGATTGGTTCGATTTTTCAAGATAAAATGATTGTTTCAAAAACAAGAGTTCGAACCACAAAAATCAATAAAGTTGTTGAGCTAATTAGCAAGGGAATCAATGAATTAGGGGACAAAAAAATGGGACAGAATCAGAAAAATCTGATTCGTCCCATTATGTACTCGAGGCGGGACTTGAACCCGCACGGGCAAAACGCCCACAGGATTTTAAGTCCGGCGTGTCTACCAATTCCACCACTCGAGCGACTTAAAAAATATTTGAGCGAGAAACGAGATTCGAACTCGCGACCCCAACCTTGGCAAGGTTGTGCTCTACCAACTGAGCTATTCTCGCAGTAAAACATTAAGGAGATATTTACAATTCGTTAACTGTTTTCCCTAAAAGCGTGTGCAAATATAAGTACATTTTTTGAAATTGCAACACTTGATTTATTTTTTTTTATCCTCCAGTCCATTTTTTTATTTCATTCAACTTCATTAACGCTTCAACCGGTGTTAAGATATTAATATCTATCGCTACTAACTCTTCTCTAATTTGTTCTAAAACAGGATCGTTTAACTGAAAGAAACTTAATTGAATATCATCAACGGATGGACCAGCACTCACTTTTGTTTTTTCTTGACCAGCATGCGATTTTTCTAATTGCACTAAAATCTTACTTGCTCTATCGACTACTTGCTTTGGCATACCAGCCAATTTTGCTACATGAATACCGAAAGAATGCTCACTTCCACCTGGAACTAATTTTCGTAAGAAAATAATTCTATTTCCAGATTCTTTTACTGATACATTAAAATTCTTAATACGAGCAAATTGATTGGTCATTTCATTTAATTCGTGATAGTGGGTTGCAAACAATGTTTTCCCCTTCACTTTTGGATGTTCGTGGATGTATTCAGCTATTGCCCAAGCAATAGAAATTCCATCATATGTACTTGTTCCACGACCAATTTCATCTAACAAAATCAAACTTCGATCTGAAAGGTTATTCAAGATACTCGACGTTTCATTCATCTCCACCATAAAGGTTGACTCACCAGAAGAAATGTTATCAGATGCTCCAACACGAGTAAAAACTTTATCAACCAATCCTAATCGAGCACGTTTTGCAGGAACAAAACATCCCATTTGTGCCATCAAAGAAATCAATGCCGTTTGTCTCAACAAAGCACTCTTACCCGACATATTGGGCCCGGTAATCATCATTATTTGTTGTGAATCTTTATCTAAAAACACATTGTTTGTGACATACTCCTCCCCGATTTTTAATTGTTTTTCAATCACTGGATGCCTTCCCTCTTCTATGTCAATCACATAACTTTCGTCCATTTGAGGTTGAACATATCCATTCTCTAAAGAAACAGTCGCAAAAGACAATAAACAATCTAATTGAGCAATTAATACCGCATTGTATTGAATCGGCTGTATATAATCAGCCATCGTAAGAACTAACTCTTGAAACAAACGTGATTCAATCGCATGCATACGTTCTTCTGCACCTAAAATTTTATGCTCGTATTCTTTTAATTCCTGGGTAATGTATCGCTCCGCATTAACAAGCGTTTGCTTGCGAATCCACTCTTCAGGTACTTTGTCTTTATGTGTATTTGTAACTTCTAAATAATATCCAAAAACGTTGTTAAAAGAAACTTTCAAACTTGGGATACCCGTTCTTTCCGATTCTCTTAGTTGTAGCTGCTCTAAATAAGATTTGCCATTAAAAGCAATTTCCCTTAACTCATCCAATTCTGTTTCTACACCAGACGCAATCACTAGCCCTTTTCCTATTTGAACAGCGGGCTCCTCCATCAATGTACGAGAAATCAAATCCACTAAAGTTTGACAGGCATTCAATTGATCTCCAATCTTTTTTAAGGAAGAAATATTTGTTTCTAGTAATTCAGCCTTAATTGGAGCAATTTGACGTAACGTATTTTCTAATTGTTTTACTTCTTTCGGATGTACTCTTCCAACAGCCACTTTTGAAATAAGACGTTCTAAATCGCCAATGTCTTTTAAGCGTTCTGAAATTCGATAACTTACCTCCTCATTTTGAGTAAAGAAAGAAACAGATTCCAAACGTGATTGAATAGGTTTCAGTTCTTTTAAAGGTAATACCATCCATCGTTTTAACATACGGCCACCCATAGGGGTAAGTGTCTGATCTAACACATGTAATAAGGTAGTTGCATTTTCATTCGGGGAGTGTATTAACTCTAAATTACGCACCGTAAAGCGATCTAACCACACATATTTTTCTTCCTCAATACGTGAAAGATGCGTGATGTGACCTAATTTTTCATGTTGCGTTTCAGAAAGGTAATGTAAAATAGCCCCAGCAGCTATAATCCCTGCTTTTAACTCATCAACACCAAACCCTTTCAGGTTTTTAGTGCCAAAATGTTTATTTAAAGATTCATCAGCAAAATCGGCTGAAAAAACCCAATCTTCTAATTTATAAGTGTAATATTTATCTCCAAACGTTTCTTTAAATAAGGTCGTACATTTCTTTTGGTAAATGATTTCGCTTGGTTCAAATCCTTGAATTAATTTATCAATGTATTCTAACGACCCCTGTGCGATTAAATATTCTCCTGTTGAAACATCCAAAAAAGATACTCCGTGTACTTTTTGATCTAAATGAATTGCACACAAAAAGTTATTTTTCTTTTGATCAAGTACTTGGTCATTAAAAGAAACACCCGGCGTAACCAATTCTGTCACACCTCTTTTTACGATCGTTTTAGTCATTTTAGGATCTTCCAATTGATCACAAATGGCTACACGTTGTCCAGCACGCACCAATTTCGGAAGATAATTGTCAACAGAATGATGAGGAAATCCAGCTAATTCGATATGTGAATCGCCGTTTCTACGCTTTGTAAGTGTTATCCCTAAAATACGAGACGTTTTAATTGCATCCTCTCCAAAAGTCTCATAAAAATCCCCAACTCGAAACAACAACAAAGCTTGTGGATGACGTGCTTTGATTTGATTATATTGTTGCATTAGAGGGGTTTCACTCGACCCATTTTCACCTTTTCCTTTAGCCAAAATCGTTTCTTTTAATGAAGTGTAAATTTACAAGCAAAGGTTTAGGAGACACAATTTTAGATCTATTTCTTATCAACAAATCTGAAAACTTTTGTTGAAAATATACCTACCTTTGTAAACGAATTTAACTTGCCAATGAATCGAAAATTAAAACTGTGGGAATTAAACCGAGTGTCGGAGGAAGCGTTTAAAGAACAAACCAAATTTCCAGTGATTGTGATTTTGAATGATATTCGAAGCCTAAACAACATTGGCTCTTTCTTCAGAACTTCCGACGCATTTAACGTGGAAAAAATCTATTTGTGTGGGATCACAGCACAACCACCTCATCGTGAAATTCAAAAAACAGCGTTAGGAGCAACTGAAACCGTATCTTGGGAACACAGAGATTCAATTCTTGAGTTGGTTCATGAGTTAAAATCAAAAGGTGTAAAAGTGGCTAGTATTGAACAAGCAGAAAAAACGACATTCTTGCAAGATATCCATACCCTTGACTATGAGAAAATTGCTTTAGTTTTTGGAAATGAAGTGGATGGTGTAGATCAAGATGTGATTGACGCGAGTGATTTCATCATAGAAATTCCACAATTTGGAACAAAACACAGCTTGAATGTTTCCGTTTGTGCAGGGGTAATTCTATGGGAATTTGCCAAACGATATGTTTAAATTATTTCAAAAAACAAGTTAACTTTATACTTTCTACTAAAAACTAAAAATATGAAAAGCATTACTGTACAAGAATTAAAAGCTTGGAGAGACGAAAACAAAGATTTTCAATTGATTGATGTGAGAGAACCATACGAAGTAGAGATTTGTAGTATTGATGGTGTAGCTATCCCAATGAATGAAATTCCTTCTCGTGTAGAAGAATTAGCTGCAGACAAACCAGTTGTTGTTCATTGTCGTTCTGGAAAAAGAAGTGGAAATGTTATTGAATTTTTAGAGCAAAACCATCAGTTAGAAAATTTATACAATTTAGAAGGTGGGATTTTAGCTTGGATTGATGAAGTTGATAGCTCTTTGGAGGCGTATTAATTGTTAGCCAAATAAACTATTAAGCTCCTCCCAAAATTTTGGATAACTTTTAGAAACTGCTTCTGCATTTTCAATGGTGATAGGACTTTTAGAAAACATCCCCAAAATAGCGAAAGCCATAGCAATGCGATGGTCATTGTGAGAAGAAATTGTTCCTCCGGAAATCTTTTCTACCCCTTCGATGACCATTGTGTTTTCTTTCAGCTGAATTTGTACTCCTAATTTGGAAAGTTCCTCCTTTAACACTTCCCCACGATTACTTTCTTTATTCACTAATCGTTCAACACCATATAAAGTGGTTGTTCCTTCACAAAAAAGGGCAAAAACGGTCAATATTGGAAACAAATCAGGACAATGGGTTAAGTCTGCCTCAAAAGCCTTTCGATTTGTCCCATCAATAGTAATCAATCCATTTTCTACGTTTATATTACAACCTGCTGAAATGAGAATATCTATGATCTTTCGGTCTGCTTGTAAACTTTCTAATTTCAATCCTGAAACATGAATATCTTGCCCCAAAGCACTCGCTACTAACCAGAAACTTGCACTACTCCAATCTGATTCTATGGTATATTCTACCGGTTGATATTCTTGATTTCCTTTAATTATAAATGTCTTATTTGCTTCTCTTTCTATCTGAATACCAAACTGCTTTAAGGTTTGAATAGTCATATCAACATAAGGTGTACTCTTCAAGTTTTGAGCAATTAATTTACTATCTCCTTTTAACAGTGGCAATCCCATCAATAATCCAGAAATATACTGTGAGCTTTGACTACCATCAACAATAAACTCTCCCGGTTTTAGTCCACCATTGAAAGATAATGGCAAAAATGACTGATTAGTAAAGGAAGCTTGTATTGTATTTTCATTAAACAAATCAACATAAAAAGACATGGATCTTTTCAATAAAGAACCCTCACCAGTAATTTTAAATTCACCCGAATGACACGAACACAAAGAAATTAACAAACGTGAACCTAAACCACTTTCCCCACATTGTAAAGTAATATTAGACGGAAATTGATCTATCCCGATTACCTCTATATCATTTGTGTTATTTTTATAAACAGCTGCTCCTAATTGTTGAATAGAGCTCAACATCGCTTCATCATCTTCACTACAACCAACATTTCTTAAAATCGACTTCCCTTTCGCCAAGGAAGCCGCTAACAAAGCACGTTGTGTATCACTTTTTGAAGCAGGAATGGCAATGGTGCCTGCATATTTTTTAGGATATACGGTTACAATCATTTGGTTGAATGATTCATCACATTGATTTGTCTTGTGATTGATTCAAGATGAATAGCATCTAAAATCGAACGAACAAACTCTGTACTCAACTGCATTTCACCTGCCAATTTCAATCGTGATTCAAGCAATTTTTTCCAATGTTCTTCTTGTAAAATCGTAATGTTATTATCTTTCTTGAATTGTCCAATCGCTTCACTTACTTTCATTCTTTCAGAAAGTAATTCAAACATAGCAGTATCTAGTTCACATACTTTTTTACGAAACGTTTCCAATTCATCTGTGGTAAAATCATCCGACTGACGAGTTCTTAAAATCAAGGCGTCTAATAGTTCGGTCAAACCTGAAGCAGTTATTTGTTGTTTAGCATCAGACCAAGCTTTTTCTGGATTCGGGTGTGTTTCAATCATTAGACCAGCATAATTCAAATCCATTGCTTTTTGAGACACTTCCAGTAATAAATCTGTTCTACCCGCAATGTGACTTGGATCACAAATCAATGGTATGGATGGTAATTCTTGTTTTAAAGCAATTGGAATTTCCCACGTAGGTACGTTGCGATAAACTTCGTGTTTATATACAGAAAATCCACGGTGAATAGCTACTAAATCAGTAATACCAGCTTGCTGCATACGCTCAAAAGCACCAATCCATAAATTCAAATCTGGATTCACCGGATTTTTTATCATGACAGGGATTTCAACTCCTTTCAAGCTATCCGCAATTTCTTGAACAGCAAAAGGATTAACCGTTGTTCTAGCTCCAATCCACAATACATTCGCTCCTTCGTTCAAAGCAATCTCTGCATGTTTCGCATTTGCCACTTCAACTGCAAAAGGAAGATTTACTTCATTACACGCATTTTTTAACCAAGGTAACCCTAGCTCTCCGATCCCTTCAAACGAATCAGGCCTTGTTCTAGGCTTCCAAATTCCCGCACGAATTAGTTGTACTTTCCCTTCGTTAGCAAGTTGTTGAACAATCGTTTGTGTTTGTTCTTCCGTTTCAACGCTACACGGTCCTGCGATTACATATGGACGCTTGGAATTCAATATTTGTTGTGCTAATTTACCCATTATTCAATGCGTTTTTAGTGGAAACACCTGTCACAAAATCCTTTAAATAAAATGGCTCAAAATAAGCTACATCTTCAAATTCTTGTTTCTGAAATTTCTCAAATCCGATTTTCACTTGTCCTTTTGCAGAAGCAATACATGCTTCATCAAATTGAATTTCTCTGTTTTCCCAAATAGATTTCACCTTACCTACCGCATCACCTACTACTGTAAAAGGTAAAAATGTTTCGTATGAACCTTCATCAAGAATATCTGCAGAAGTAGATTTTACTATTTTACCATTCACATCATAAATCGCCGAAAAAACTTCCATCCTTCTTGCATCTATCATAGCAACAATTGTTTCTGAAGGATGTTTCATTCTACCTACTTGTTCCAAACATTGCAGAGAATCAATCGCAATCAATGGTATGTTTAAAGCGTAGCACAATCCTTTTGCTGTGGAAACACCTATCCTTAAACCTGTATACGAGCCTGGGCCAGAAGAAACGGAAACCGCAGAAAGCATTGAAACTGAAACACCAGCTTCTTTTAAAACATCTTCTACAAAAAGTGTTATCATTTCTCCATGAACAAAC
This sequence comes from Crocinitomicaceae bacterium, assembly GCA_044370735.1. Classification (GTDB taxonomy): domain Bacteria; phylum Bacteroidota; class Bacteroidia; order Flavobacteriales_D; family Crocinitomicaceae; genus CANHVK01. The sequence goes on from JBILUY010000035.1 coordinate 11,766, forward strand.
CCTTGGTCAGTAACCTCCTTTAAAGCAACTAACTCCCCATTCAAAGAAAGTCCAACTGAACAAACTTGGGTAGAAGTTTCAAGGTGTAAAATATAATGTTTCATCGTACGACAAAATTAAAGGAAAAAAGGGGGAAAACTTCTAAAATCGATTGTAATTCACAAGATTTTCTTAATCTTATTTCCAATGTTACGAAATTATTAATATTACCGAAAACTAGGGATAACATAAACCGCCCTTTCATAAGATATTCGTAACTTTATGTAGTTTTTAGAAATACACAGGTATGAGCAGAATTTTAATTATCGACGACGAACAAGACATTTTGGATATTTTACAGTATAACCTTGTTAAAGAAGGATTTGAAGTAGAAACTTGTAACAACGGGGCAAAAGGTATCGAAATTGCAAAACGTTATTTACCAGATGTTATTATTTTGGATGTAATGATGCCTGAAACTGATGGTATTGAAGTCTGTGAAACATTGAGAAAATTACCTGAATTAGTTCATACTCGTATTTGTTTTCTAACAGCTCGTGGGGAAGATTATTCTCAAATCGCTGGATTAGATGCAGGAGCAGATGACTATATCACTAAACCTGTAAAACCTCGTGTGTTAATCAGTAGAATTAATGCCATTACTCGTCGAAATGAATTTAACAAACAAGAAAATTCAGAATCTAAAAATGCTTTTGTCATTAATCGCGAAAGATATATCGTCGAGAAAAACGGACAAACGTTCCATTTACCTAAAAAGGAATTTGAATTATTAGCTTTATTAGCTTCTCGCCCAGATATCGTTTTTGAACGTGATGTAATCCTAGAAAAAGTTTGGGGTACAGACATCGTTGTAGGTGATCGAACTATCGATGTTCACGTGCGTAAATTACGTGAAAAATTAGGAGACAATCATATCAAAACCGTTAAAGGTATCGGATATAAGTTTGAATATTAAACTAATTATGAGTTATGAATTATAATTTATGAGTTAATTAATTCATAATTCATAATTCATAATTCATAATTCATAATTCATAATTCATAATTCATAATTCATAATTCATAATTCATAATTCATAATTCATAATTCATAATTCATAATTCATAATTCATAACTTATAATTAAATTTTGAATTTGCAGTATTTAATCACACTTCCTTTCGCTGTAAATAGTTGCTCGTAATGTGTTTTAATGGAAAAGATTTCTTTTTCTAATTCTGTTTTATTTTCTAACGAAGCATATAAATCCCAAGTCAATTCAAGACAGTTATATCCGTGCTCTTTGATTTCTTCTTCGGTAGATTCGAAAAGAATATCGGAATCTGTTTTTAAATGGATAATCCCTCCTGGTTTTAAAATTTTACGGTAACGCTCAATAAATAACTTTGAAGTAAGTCGTTTTCTTGGTTTGTTTGGTTGTGGATCAGAAAAGGTTAACCAAATTTCATCCACTTCATTTTCTCCAAAATAATCGGTGATGAAATCTATTTTGGTTCTTAAAAACGCTACGTTTTGAACACCTCTTTCAACTGCATCTTTTGCCCCTACCCAAATACGTGCGCCTTTTATATCTACTCCGATAAAGTTTTTATCTGGAAAATGATCTGCCATTCCTATACTATACTCTCCTTTTCCACAGCCTAATTCCAACACAATCGGATTGTCGTTTTTAAAAAAATCTTGGTTCCATTTTCCTTTTAAAGGAAACGGTTCTTTGTATTTTTCGTCCAATGTTGGTTCAAATACATTTGACCATTCCTTCATTTCGCTAAATCGACGTAGTTTATTTTTTGCCATTATTCCTTACAAATAAAAAACCATCTCCTTCAAATTGAAAGAGATGGTTTACCTTTTAATAATTATAAATTCTCAAAGAAATCATTTCCTTTATCATCTGTAATGATGAATGCAGGGAAATCTTTGATGGTGATTTTACGAACCGCTTCCATACCTAATTCTTCGAAATCTACCACTTCAACTGAAGTAATATTTTCTTTCGCTAAAATTGCGGCTGGACCTCCTATCGAACCTAAATAGAAACCTCCATATTTCTTACACGCATTCATTACGTCTTTCGAACGATTTCCTTTTGCTAACATAATCATACTTCCTCCTAACGATTGGAATTGATCTACGTACACATCCATACGACCCGCAGTAGTTGGACCAAAACTTCCTGACGGCATTCCCTCTGGAGTTTTCGCAGGTCCTGCATAATAAATTGGGTGGTTTTTGAAATATTCTGGCATTGGTTTACCCGCATCGATCAATTCTTTGATTTTAGCGTGTGCAATATCTCTTGCTACAATCAACGTTCCATTTAATTTCAAACGAGTTTTGATTGGATATTTTGTTAATTCAGCCAACACTTCACTCATTGGACGATCCAAATTGATTTCAACAGGTGCTTCTAAATGAGGCGCTGTTTCAGGCAATAATCTTCTTGGATTTTTTTCTAATTGCTCTACATATAATCCGTCTTTCGTGATTTTCGCTTTGATATTTCTATCAGCAGAACAAGAAACCCCTAACCCAACAGGACAAGAAGCAGCGTGTCTTGGTAAACGGATTACACGAACATCATGTGTAAAATATTTACCTCCAAATTGAGCTCCAATTTGACTTTCTTGACAAATTTGTTGAACTCGTTTCTCCCATTCTAAATCACGGAAAGCTTGACCTCCCATATTTCCTTCAGTTGGTAATTCATCAAAATAACCAGCAGATGCTTTTTTCACTGCAGCTAAATTTGCTTCTGCAGAAGTACCTCCTATCACTAAAGCTAAATGGTAAGGCGGGCAAGCAGCAGTACCTAAATCTTTGATACGCTCTCTTACAAATTGTTCTAAAGAGGCGTCATTCAATAATGATTTTGTACGTTGGTATAAAAATGTTTTGTTTGCTGAACCTCCTCCTTTTGCTAAAAACAAGAATTCATATGACATCCCTTTTTTCGCATAAATATCAATTTGAGCCGGTAAGTTCGTTCCCGAATTTTTTTCATCAAACATCGTGATTGGAACAACTTGAGAAAAACGTAAATTCTTTTCTTGGTATGTGTTGTAAATTCCTTTTGATAAATATTCTTCGTCCGTAACACCCGTATATACATCCTCTCCTTTTTTCGCCATCACAATCGCTGTTCCTGTATCTTGACACGAAGGTAATTGTCCTTCAGCTGCAACAGTTGCATTTTGAAGTAAGTTATAAGCGACGAAACGATCGTTATCTGTCGCTTCTGGATCATCGATAATCGCTCTTAATTTCTCTAAATGAGATGCACGTAAATAAAATGAAACATCACTCAATGCTTCTTGTGCAAGGACTTCCAATCCTTTTGGGTCGATTTCCAACACTTCTCTGTTTCCGTAGTTAACTACTTTCACATATTCAGAAGTGATTTTTCTATATTCAGTTTTATCCGCTAAAATTGGATACGGATTTTGATAAAAAAAGTCAGCCATAACTAATGATTTTAGAGTGCAAATGTAAGAAAATATTGGGGGAACTAAATTCAAAAAACTACCTTTATACGATGAATTTGTCTGAAATCACCAACCAAAAAATTCTGTACGCTTGTAACGATTGGGGTATGGGACATTTGATGCGTTCAATACCAATCATCAATCAATTACTATTACAAAAAAACGAAGTCCTATTTGTTGGCACTGATTTTCAATTAAAAGTATTAGCTGAATATATTCCTTCGATTGAAACCATTTCATATCAAGGTCATCCTTTTTGTTTTAAAGGGGATGGAAAATGGAGTTTGGAAATGCTTCGTAATACAAGAAACTTACTTAAAGGTGTAAAGGCAGATAAAGGGTTTGTAGCTAAAACAATTTCAGACAAAAAAATCACCCTCATCGTTTCTGATCATCGTTATGGATTTAGACACGAGACCATTCCTTCGATTTTTATCACCCATCAAGTAAGTTTGCCAGTGACAGGAATACAAAACATCTCCACTATTTGGCATAACAAACAACTTAAAAAGTATACATCTATTTGGGTGTTAGACGACGAAAAACATACGTTTGCGGGAAAATTAAGTACCCCCACCTGTAAATTACCAGTTCATTATTTGGGAATTCAATCGCGTTTTGAAAAAAGGGATGTACCTAAACAAGATTTCATTCTTGCCGTAATCAGCGGACCTGAACCGTATGCTGAACAACTCTTTCGTAAAGTAATAGAAATCGCAAAAAACTCGATTGATACAATTAAATGTATTTCACCTAGAAACTATCAAACAGAAACAGTACCAACAAACCTAGAGATTGTAAATCATCTTTCGTGGAAAGAAAAAGACGCACTTTTTTACCAATGTAAATCCGTAATATCCCGAAGTGGTTACACAACTATAATGGATTTAGCCATTCTTCAAAAACCAGGGTTACTTATCCCCACTCCAGGACAAAAAGAACAAGAATATTTATTCGAAATACATAAAAAAAGCGTTTCAAAAATTTGAAACGCTTTTTTAAATTATGAGTTATGAATTATAAATTATGAGTTAATTCATAACTCATAACTCATAATTCATAATTATATCGTCATTATGTCTTTCTCTTTCGCTACAATTACTTCGTCTACTTTTGCTACAAAGTTATTTGTAATCGATTGAATTTTTGCTTCAGCTTCTTTCACAGCATCTTCAGAAAGTCCTTCTCCTTTTAACATTTTAATCATGTCTAAAGCATCCTTACGGTTGTTACGAATACCAACTTTTGCGTTCTCTCCTTCAGCTTTTGCTTTTTTCACCATCTCACGTCTACGCTCTTCAGTTAATGGTGGTATTGTGATAATCAATTGTTCACCATTGTTTGCTGGAGCAAAACCTAAATTTGAATTGATAATTCCTTTTGCAATTTCCGGAAGTAAATTTTTCTCCCAAGGTTGTACGGTCAATGTACGAGCATCTGGAGCAGCAACGTTCGCTACTTGCGCAATAGGTGTTGGAGTACCATAATACTCTACCATCACACTTTGTAACATCGTTGGAGTAGCTTTTCCTGCACGGATTTTTTGCACTTCATAATCTAAGTGAGCCATTGACTTTTGATTTGAATTATTCAAATCAGTATAAACACTTTGAACTTCTTCAGTCATAATTTTATGTTATTATTTTGAAACTGCTATTTCGTCTTGTACAATTGTTCCTAAATCTTCTCCTTGCATCAAACGTTTCAATGTTCCTGGAGTATCCATATCAAACACCACGATTGGTAAATTATTTTCCTTACACAATGTAAATGCAGTTAGATCCATAATTTTCAACCCTTTTTCGTACGCATCATCAAACGAAATACGGTCATATTTCACTGCTGTTGGATCTTTTAATGGATCAGCTGTATAAATACCATCTACACGTGTACCTTTTAAAATTACATCAGCATTGATCTCAATTGCTCTCAATGATGCAGCAGAATCTGTTGTAAAGAATGGGTTACCTGTCCCTGCACCGAAAATAACAATTCTCCCTTTTTCTAAATGGCTAACCGCTCTTCTTCTCACAAATGGTTCAGCGATTTCACGCATTTCAATTGCAGACATCAAACGAGTTTTACATCCAACTAATTCTAATGCAGATTGTAATGCCATACTATTGATCATAGTAGCAAGCATTCCCATGTAATCCCCGTGAGTACGGTCCATTCCTCCTTCTTCTGCTTGAACACCACGGAAAATATTTCCACCACCAATCACAATTGCCACCTGAATTCCTAATTCAGTAACTTCCTTAATTTGTTTTGCATACGATGCAATTCGGTTGTTATCAATTCCAAATTGTTTATCTCCCATTAGAGATTCTCCGCTTAATTTCAGAAGGATGCGATTGTATTTCATGATATTCGAGTAGATTTTTCGTCTGCAAAGATACAGAATAATTTGAAAATTGCGTGAATGACTAGAAGTAAAAAGGCAATAGGGAATAGGTAAAAGAAGGATTAAAGTTTTACGCTATGAAAAGCGTCGATAGCTTTATTTTCGTTTGTTAAATTTTGTAATAAGAAAGACAAAACGATTATTTAAAAGTATAACTTGAATTTAGTGTATCAATTTGACTATTCTCATTGATTTTTTTTGCTTCCTCAATATTCTTTTCTATTTCATATAATGACTTCCTTATTTGATAATTTCAATTTTATTACCCTTAAACTTAATTTTAACTTTTGAGGAAGTTGTAAAACCAATTGCCTTTTTTCGATTAACGATAG
>JBILUY010000171.1:0-5533 GCA_044370735.1 Crocinitomicaceae bacterium
TTAGTAATCGATATGATTCCTTCAGGAGGGTATATTTTAGCTGATAATGTGTTGTGGTCAGGTAAAGTGATTGACGAAAAATCTCAAAATGACAAGGATACTAAAGCAATATTAGAATATAATCAATATGTTATGAATGATTCTCGTGTAGAAAATGTGTTACTACCAATTAGAGATGGATTATTCTTAGTTAGAAAAAAATAGAAATTTATGTTTGAAATGAAATTTATAAAATCAAATTTGATACGATTGACTTTTTTGTTGATTGTATCTTTCGGTTTTAATAAAATTTCATATTCTCAAACCTACACTGTAAAAACAATAGTGTACAATACACTTATTTTAAATAATTCTAAAGTACTTTTAAAAAATACCAATTTAGGCATAAAGGCTTCAATCTATAAAGGAAGTGAAAAGGGAGATTTGGTTTATGCAGAAGTGCAACAAGCAAAAACAAATGCGAAGGGTAATTTACAAATTGAAATTGGAGTAAGTTATGTTGTTGCTGGTAAGTATTCTAACTTTGATATCACTGGAGGACCTTATTTTATTCGTTTAGATATTGATCCAAAAGGAGGAACAGACTATTCAATTAATATTACTAGACCATTTGTGAATAGTGCAAAAGGGGTTCAGACAAATTTCCGATTTGCTATCGGATCAAAAGTAATTCAAAAAAGATATATTGGTGAATTATGGGGAGGTGGAATAATTTTTCATTTGACCAAAGATTCGCTAGGAAATGAACATGGATTAATAGCAAGTTTACATGATTTAAGTAAAACAGCACGTTGGGGGTTAAATGGTATTGATTTTTACGGATTTAAAAATGCATCTGTCGGAGTAGATAATACGAAAGCAATGATAACAAATGGGGCAGAACCAGGAACAGCTGCACATTTGTGTGCCAAATATTCACATGATGGATATAAAGATTGGTATTTACCTGCTATTAAAGAAATGATTTTTCTATATGAAGTAAGAACGATTATCGATGAAGTGTTAGATAAGGATAAAAGTGATAAAACAAAAGGGTTAGAACACAAGCAGTACTGGACATCAACAGGTTATTCTGCTTCTACTTCTTGGTTTTTTAGTTTTTACAACGGAGGAGCAACTAATTACGGAAAGAATTTCGTTTTTAATGTAAGGGCTATTCGAGCGTTTTAGTTACAATTTCACAAAGAAAGGAATAGACATTTCGTTCAGGTTATTTTCCTCGTCTTCAATAATTACAGTTAATTTCAGTTTCTTTATCTGACCAGGTGTCCCGCCAAATGAAAAAGTGTTTTTGTATGTATAGGTAGAACCATAGATATTTCTGTTCTCTGATGTTAATACTTTACCGTTTTCATCTGAAATCATTAAAGTTTCTTTTAGTAAACTATGATCATCTTTTGCTACAAATTCAATTGTATACTCAGTTTGAGAAGAAGTTAAGGTATCATTTTCATTTGGGGTAATAAAACTGATTGTTGGTGGTGTATTATCTTTATTTTTTTCACATGACGAAATCACAAGAAAAAATAAAGTCACTAAAAAGAAATAAAACATTGATTTCATGAGGTAAAAATAGTTAAAAAAGTTTGTGAAAAAAACGGATGCTTTTCATCAGTAGATTTTCATTAAATTTGATTACTTAATAAATAAAATGAAAAAAAAATCTGTTCTACTTTTTTCTACAGCATTAATCCTTATAAGTTTTACTTGGGTTACATGTTCATCAAATAATTCAATTAAAAAGGGTAATAAAGTTACTTCTCCACCAATTACGAGTATAGCTGAAGAACTTCAAGAGTCAGAATTATTATCTATAGCAACTCCAGAAGAATTAGGGATTGAATCAGCTGTTTTAAATGAGATTGATAGTATAGCAAATCATGGAATTGAACAAAAAGCCTATCCAGGTTGTCAAATTTTGGTTGCTGTTGATGGTAAAATCATTTACAGAAAATCATTTGGAAATACAATGTATGAAGGGGGAGAACCAGTACGAAATGATCATATTTACGATATTGCTTCAGTAACTAAAATCGCTTCATCAACTTTGGCATTAATGCGTTTGCAAACTTTAAATCAATTTTCGTTAGATAAAAAATTAAAAGATTACATACCAGAAGTTGTTAATGAAGAATTTGGAAATGTTTTATTGCGAGATATGATGGCTCATAGAGCGGGATTTACAGCATGGATACCATTTTACAAAAAGACATTGGATAAAGGAGAGTTAAATTCAAAGTATTATAGAAAAAAACAAGAAAAAGGATTTGATTTAGAGGTAGCGAAAGACATATGGATACGAAATGATTATGCTGATTCTATTTATAAACGAATTGTAGATTCTGGTATAACACCTGGACATCATTATGAATATTCTGACTTAGGATATTATTTCGTGAAAAAAATTGTGGAAAAACAGACTGGAAAACGAAATGATGTATTTGTAACAGATGAGATATATAAAGCTTTAGGTTTAAAGAATATCGGTTATTTTCCCCAAACATTTGCTTCGCTTGGTCGCATTGTCCCTACCGAAAATGATTTAGCTTTTCGAAAACAGTTGATTCATGGCTATGTCCATGATCCGGGAGCAGCAATGCTTGGAGGAGCAGGGGGGCATGCTGGACTGTTTTCAAATTCTACAGATTTAGCAGCAATCATGCAGTTGTTTTTAAATAAAGGTAAGGTGGGGAATAAGCAATTGTTAGCAAGTGAAGTAGTAGATGAATTTACCAAGGTTCAAGTTACAGGGAATCGTAGAGGTGCAGGATTTGATAAACCTACATTGAGTAGAAAGAATGGTCCTTGTTGTGATGAAGCTTCTGCTGAAAGTTTTGGCCATTCTGGTTTTACAGGAACTTTTGCATGGGCTGATCCAAAATATAAAATAAATTATGTTTTTCTTTCAAATCGTGTTCACCCTAGTGCTGATGTGAATAAATTAGCCAAATTAGGAATTCGTACAGAGATACAAAAGATAATTTATAAAGCTGTTTTAAAGCGTAAACAAAAGTAATTTGACTTTGTTTTACAAGGTAACAACTAAACAAGATGGACAATAACTCTAGCAAAATTAGAAGTCTTTTAGTAGAATTAATTTTGTCCAAAAGAAACTAATTATCAAGATATGAAAATAGGGATTGTATTGTATCCAACGTTTGGAGGAAGTGGAGTAGTTGCCACAGAGTTGGGGAAAGCACTAGCTCTTAAAGGACATCAAATCCATTTTATCACCTATTCTCAACCTGTAAGATTAGGTAGTTTTAGAGAAAATATATTTTATCATGAGGTTTCAGTATCTGATTATCCATTATTTGATTTTCAACCGTATGAAACTGTACTTACATCTAAGATAGTGGATGTTGTAAAATATGAAAAATTGGATATTCTTCATGTTCATTATGCTATACCTCATGCTTCTGCAGCTTTTATGGCAAAAGAAATTTTAAAATCACAAGGTATTCGTATTCCTTTCATCACAACATTGCATGGAACTGATATTACATTGGTTGGTAAGGATCCTTCCTTTGAGCCTGTGATTACATTTTGCTTGAATCAATCCGACGCAGTAACGACAGTTTCAGAAAGTTTAAAACAAGATACATATAAACATTTCGACACTTCTCGTGAAATACATGTAATTCCAAATTTTATTTTACCTTCAACTGAATTACCTCAAGTTGATGCAATTAAACGAAGTGTTTATGCAGAACCACATGAGCCTATAATTTGTCATATTTCAAATTTTAGACCGGTAAAGAGAGTAGAGGATGTAGTTTCTGTTTTTGCTAAAATAAATGAAAAGATACCTTCTAAATTACTTTTAGCTGGAGATGGTCCAGACAGAAGTTTAGCTGAACGAATGGCTAGAGAATTAGGTATATGTAATCGAATAATTTTTGTTGGAAAAGTGAGAGATACAGCTCCTGTTTTACAAATTAGTGACTTGTTTTTACTAACATCTGAAACAGAGAGTTTTGGTTTAGCAGCTTTAGAAGCTATGGCTGTTGGTGTTCCTGTTATTTCTTCTAATACAGGAGGTATTCCAGAGGTGAACAAACATGGGTATTCGGGGTATTTATCTGAAGTTAAAGATATAGAGGATATGGCAAAAAATGCTTTACGTATCATTTCTTACGAGAGTACTTTGAAACTGTTTAAAAAACAAGCATGGGAGCATGCCAAATTGTTTTCTTTAGAAAATATTCTACCTATGTATGAAGCTTTGTATCAGGATGTTTATTCTAAAGCGTAAATAATTATTTAGATTTATTCTAAATTCCTGATAAAAATCATTTGTTTGTTGGTGGAGATTTAATATTTTTGTTTGGATTAATTCTAAATAAGGATGGAAACTTCAAAATTACCTTCACAACAAGCTCCTAAATGGGTTATTGAAAATCAACAAAATGTATGTTGTAGTAAAAAAGATTGTTGTAAAAAATATAAGAAAAAGGGTAATCATTGTAAAAAATGTCCAAAATTATAGCCCATGGCAAAGAATAAAAAAGAACGTATTAATGTGGTTTACTCTACAAATCCAAATTTTCAATACGAAGAAGAACAAGATGAAATCCAAGATACTTTACCGAATAATCAACAAGTTTTATATGTATCTATAGATAAAAAACAACGTGCAGGTAAAGAAGTTACACTTATTGAAGGATTTGTTGGGACAGAAGATGATTTAAAAGATCTTGGAAAATTATTAAAATCGAAATGTGGCGTTGGAGGGACAGTTAAAGATGGCGAAATATTAATTCAAGGAAATTTCAGAGACAAAGTAATTGAAATTCTACAAAAAGAAAAATACGGAGTAAAACGAAAAGGAGGATAATGAAGTATGTAATTGTTGGTATAGGAACAGATGTTGGTAAAACAGTTGCTTCTGCAATCTTTACAAAAGCTTTAGATGCTTGGTATTGGAAACCAGTTCAGTCTGGAGATTTACATTTTTCAGATACAGACAAAGTAGCTTCCTATGTAGGTGAATCTTTTAAAAAAATCCCTGAACGTTGGAAGTTAAATACACCTGCCTCACCTCATTTTGCTGCAGAAATTGATCGAGTTAAAATTGAAGAGCAACATTTTGAATTACCTGAATATTCTCCATTAATTATTGAAGGTGCTGGAGGATTAATGGTTCCTCTTAACAATGATGGACTTTTATATCTCGATTTATTAGAAAAGTGGAAACTACCAGTTATTTTAGTTTCAAGACATTATTTAGGCAGTATTAATCATACTTTATTGTCTATCGAAGCTCTTAAGAATAGAAAAATATCAATTGATTATGTAGTTTTTAATGGAGATGAAAATAGTGCTACAGAAAGTATCATAAAGAAAATTCACCCTGAATTAAAGTATCTTCGTATTAATCATTTGAATGATTTATCCCCTGACATAATTAACATAGAAGCGGAAAACATTAAAAAGCATTTATGATTGCTTTCAGGTCTTTTTTATATGTTCTCACACCAAGAATAATTTTCATTTTACTACTATTTTTATATGCTAAAAATCAATCAGGAGG
>JBILUY010000172.1:0-5448 GCA_044370735.1 Crocinitomicaceae bacterium
ATGCCGAGCTTAAGTTATTTGTAACAGCTTCTCCAGAAATCCGCATCGAACGAAGATATTTAGAATTAGCACAAACAGATCCAACCGTTTCAAAAGACGATATACGAACTAACCTTGAAGAAAGAGACCATCTTGATTCTACTCGAGAGGAAAGTCCGTTAATCCAAGCGGAAGACGCAATCCTTTTAGATAATTCGAACTACACACAAGAAGAACAACTTCAAGTAGCTTTAGAATACGTTAGACAAGCTTGTAAATAATTTTAATTTATCTACAAGCTCATCAAAATTAGGTCTTTCAAGTATTTTTGTATTCCAACAAAAATCTCTTAATGCTTCAAGTTTTTCTGTGACGTCATTCTTTTCGGTACAAACCGAAAGGATATCATCCAGTAAACAGCCGTAAGCACGTACATCCAAGCGTTCAAAATACGGAGCTAATACACTTGATACATCATAATGGGTAGATGCGCCAAAATCACCTAAATATGCTTCACCCGTTTCAATATGAAACAAGGTGTTATGAGCATATAAATCACCATGCATCACTCCTTTTTGATGTAAATGCAATGCACCCTTCGCAATGGAAAAAGCAATTTGACAAGCTTGTTTTGCAGTTAATTTTCGATCTTCCGTAAATACATCACGCGTACAGGTAGCAAAGCTCGGAGGTAGTCCTAAAGTTTGAAACGCATTCGGAATAAAATCCATCACAATTCCTGTTTTTTGTTCCGGGTGATTTTCAAACGGACCGATTAAAGGCACAATATTTTCGTGGCGACCAACCAACAAACAATTTTCTAATTCATCTTGCGGATATCCATCGCTGGTAACATCGCCTTTAAAAATTTTCACTGCAACTGATTTATTTTGGTCCTTCCAATCTACTTTGTAAATAAAACCAGAGGCCCCCTCACCTATTTTATCATTGATAATCAAACTGTTAAACCCCACTTTTTCAAGTAATAAATCCGTTAAATTTCGAGGAGTAGAACACGGATTTCCATCTACTGCCAACCAAGATAACCGAGGTAACTGTACTAACCATGTAGGTATTTGACTTAATTGATTGGCTGAAATGCGCAACAGTTCAAGTTTCAAACACTGCTGCATACTATCTGGCAATTCTACCAATTGATTCCCAGCCAAAGCACATTTTTGTAATCGATGACATTCACCAATCGATTCGGGTAATTGCTCAAGTTGATTATCTGTTAAAATCAACCATTGCAAATCTTTCGGAAACGCATTTTTTGGTATCGATTTTATTCGATTTGACTTAAACCCCACCATCGTTAACGAGGGACATTCTCCTAAAACTTCCGGAAAAACCTCAAAATCGTTCTCTGAAAAAAACGCAATTTTTAATTTTTTAAACTCCTTAAAGCTATCAGGCAATTGACTTAATCTATTTTTAGATAAATCAAGTATTTCCAATGTATCTTTAAAAGCAAATAATTCCTCTGGAAAGGCCAAAAACCCTTCAGAAAGTTGAATTTTCGTTGCGTTTTTTGGTATATTTTCAAAAACAGAATGAGTGGTGGTTTTCATAGCTATAAAGATAGAGAGAAAAATGAGAACGTAGTGGAAAGAAATAAGTAGAAAGTGGAAAGTGGAAAGTAGAAAGTGGAAAGCATTTTTTCAAACATTCAATTCAGTGAGCTTGTGTTTGAAAAAGGTTGCGGCAGGGCTCCTACCCTCAAACTCATCCAAAATACTAAAACAACCTAGAGAAATTTTGGAAGAGTGGATCATTTGAGAATATAAGATTTGCAAACTTTACTCCATCATATTTTAGACAATTAAATTACTTGAAGTTTGACTAGGTTCTATACTTATAAAATCAATCCATTCAAGTAGCAACTCTTTGAAATCTTCCATTGAAATGGTTAAATCTTCTTCAATAATTACATTTGGAAAAATTAATTCCAATGAAATATTCTCATAACTATCTGATGTCGGTAAATCATTATAATCCTCACCATTAATAGCCTTCTTTATCTCATCAATTATTGAATTTAATTCACTTAAATCTAATTGATCAATAAAAACTAAATGACTATATATACCTACCTCATCACGTCTACAAAGATTATATATCTTTTGATTTGTAGGTTCCACCCATTTACTGAATGTTAAACCGTATTCTTCTCGTTTTGTCATTGTAGCAACTATTTTTCTCTATAAAGTATTAAACAATAAAATTATTATCAGAGCATGAAGCAGGAGAACCATGCAAAGGTGGGGTCTCTAAAAAATCTCTCCATGCAAGCACAATTTCTTTAAAGTCAGTTGTAGGCATTATAAAATCAGGAGTCAAAAAACTTGAACCATCACTTGGAAATACAAAACGACAAAAATCAAGCGTAACCTCCGCTATAGTAATGGAATCCAAATACTCAACTAGAGATTCTCCCTCTAGAACAAAGTTTATTGGAGCAATAATATCATCATTAATATTATAATCATCTGAAACAATCCCATCTAAAAAAGATGACAAAGCATCACTATTTGTATAAGGATATTTAAAAACTCTTTTATCGGCATCATTTATTACAATATTTGAAAAATTAATTGAATATTGATCTATTATATTTTTATTCATATCACTAAATTTTGATTATAAATTGGGAATACTTGGATATGCTGTTGTTATTTTTCCATTTGTAGTATAAAAATTATTCCCCTGCTTGGTTAGATTTGTAATCCTGAGATTAATTTCACCAAATCTAATATAATCAATCTACCCCTAATCCCCTAATACAAAACGACTTTTTTGACTGATTAGTATTTTAGTTAATTTTCAGTTCTCATAAAATCAATATCTACAATATCTCCGTTTTTATATCTTACAAAGAAAACAGGGACATATTTTTTGTAATAAACTTTTTTAGTTTTTGGGTCTACTTCTTTAAACCATTCAATTTCTTTGTATTGAGGTTCGTTATGTTCTTCTTCAGTATATTTTTTGGAATGGTCAATAGTGATTATACTCCAAACACTGTCTTCCACACCATTTGTATAGTATCTCTCTTCTAACGTTTCTCCGCCTCCAGTAAAAATCCACTTACCATCAGGTAAACCATCTTTAAAATTTCCTTCACACATATTTTTGAACGTAAATTTGCCATTTTGAGGGTACTTGTCTTTCCCCCTAGCTAAATAAGAAGAATCATAATTTTTCCAATTAGTTTGAGACATCAAACCAATATCGTTGCAATCTTCAAACACTTTGTTATTCCATATACTAAAGTGATTTAAAAATTCAAAAGTGTTTTCATTAAAAAAATAATCTCCTAAATATTCATATCTATTTTTATTGCAGTTAAATAGAGGTGAAAAAACATTGAAAGATGTAGTTTGAGTTGGAATCAAGTTACTTTCGTTATTTTCTTCTAATAAATAACTGTTTGTTACAAATGAATTATTTTGATGATCATTATTGATAGAACTTTCGAGAGAAAATTGTTTGCCTTTTAACGCAAAATAAGGTGATAGAAAATAATCTAACGATTGTATATTATTAATTACATTTAAACTGGGTAAATCAAAAACAGATTTTGTAAACAATAAATTTCCAAATTCTATATCTATACTGAGTTTTTTTAATTGACCAAAATTTTCAATATTATTATGGATTGAAATATAATTCTGGATCATGGTATTAATATATTTTTTTTCGTGTCTTTTATAAAAATTTTTCAAATGGGTATTTATATCGTAATAAATATTTACATCTCTTGAATCTGTTTTTTTTGTAAAGTAAATTTTATGATGATCTTTTAATTCTAAAATTTCTAATTTGGACAAATAGTTGAAATCGTTTTCTGTCAACGACCTATTGATTGATACAAATACTAACTCTTTCAGATTAGGATATTGACTAAAATCAACTTGAACTTTACTTATCGGAGATTGAATCAAGATTAATCGTGATACATCATTATTATCAACATCAAAACGATTGTAATAATATTGGCTATCATAGTAATGTTCATTTGGTGCCCCTTGAATTCTTTCAGCAAATTGATGACAGTATAACCTAATTGGAAGTGTATCTTCAATGATATAAAATGGTTTCTTTCTGTAAGGTTCAAATTTTTCTATTTCATTTTCCTTGATTGTATATTTAGGTAGGTCTTCTTTTTTAATTTGAAATTCATATTGATTTTCAATACTCAAAATATTACCATCTTTATATACCACCTTCATCGCATCATAAAAAGGTTTATTATATTCAGGATGAAATTCGTATCCTTTACTTTTTAATTCAGCGATTTGTTTGTCTCTTAAGTTAATTTTATCATCCATTTTTTTGTATATCCATACACCATCTTCTATTCCATTTTTATAAGTTCTTATTTCATTCGCAGTTCTGTCTTTATTTTCAAAAAACCAAATTCCATCTGGCTGACCATTCTTCATTTTTCCTCTACCCAATATATGAGTAGTATCATCAAAATCTCTTAAAATAAATTCGCCATTGTAGGGGAATTTATCCTTTCCTTTTGATCTGCTTATAGTATCAGTTTCATACCATACAGGATTGTGATTAATACCATTTATTTCACAATCATTATATAATTTATTATCCCAATATTTATAATGAGAATGTGCCCAAGAGCAATAAGCCTGCCACCAATTATCATCAATTTGATTGCAGGCATTTTTACAATTGGAAAAAGGAGAGATTGCAAAAAACGAGGGAGTAAATTTATTTGCACAAAAACTATTTTTATCAAGATATTCTTCATTATCTCTAGTAGGACGTAAAAAAAGATAACCTTCCTTTATTTTACTTGCATTCAACACATAACGAAGCGAAAAAAACTCATCATAATAAGCACTTGTTAACACTTCTAACTTTGGTAAACTAAAAACTTTTTTTGTGCTTAAAATTTGAGAGATATTTAGTGATAAATGAAGTTGTTTAAGGTTATTAAAGTAATCAATGGAATTAATTATAAAAAAATTATTTTTATAATTTTTGGATTGAATAAAGGTGCTGTAAACAGAATAGAAAACTGATGATAGATCAAGTATTTCAATGTTTTTCAAATCTTGAATATCTTTCATACTAAGATCACACCCATAACTTTTATAAATTAATTCTTGTAGATTAGGATATTCTGAAAAATCAATGGTTGATCCTTTTAAGGGATTTTGACTTACGATCAATCGTCTTACTTCAAATCGATTAACAGGTCGAATTGTATCACCAATATGATATTCAAAGTAAATACTATCAGGATTATTTTTATCGCATTCATCAGTATAATTTTTAGTTGAATAAGGATAAGAATATAATCGTACTGGTAAATTATCTTCGATGATGTATTTTGGTAGTTTTCTTAAAGAATCTAAAGGCACAAAGTTTTGCGAGAAGCCTAAAGTTGTTATAATAAATAAGAAAAGAGAAAACAGTAATTTATTCATATTTTAAAAAAAT
>JBILUY010000181.1:0-5169 GCA_044370735.1 Crocinitomicaceae bacterium
GAATAAAAAGTGATTGAACCCAATTTTCTTCTATTTCCAAAGAAGATAAGATTTCAGTCATTTCACGTTCTAACACATCAACATTCATGCGCCAAGCCAATTGACCTTTCTCTTTCCAATATAAATTCTTTAGCAAAAATTGTCTAACACCATAAGAATCTACAAAGGGTAAAAGTGACTTTTCAGCTTCAGAACGAGAAGCAACATTTTCTAACGGAACAGAACGAATTCCTTTGATAATTTCATTGTGATGCATCGGATATTGTTTGATACCGATATCAACCACAATCATTTTTTCTAATTTATCGGGAAATTTTTGGGCATACCACATCGCTGTTTTACCTCCCATGGAATGCCCCATTAAAATAAATTTATCAATGCCCAAATGATTCATCAAACGATCCAAATCATTCGCCATAATATCATACGTGAAATCTTCGTGCCAGTCTGAATGACCATGATTACGTTGGTCAACCAAAATCACACGATAATAGGAAGCAATTTTTTTAGCATGCGTTTGCCAATTATCCGAATTACCAAACAAACCATGTAAAATTACAAACGGAGTACCCTCTCCTATTTCACGGTAATGAAGAAGCATTATAAATTTACTTTAAATTGTTTATCATTAATGGTACTAATAATCGAAACGATTTTCTCTTGAGAAATTGCTGTGCTGTCAAAAGCAATAGTAGCCACATTCACTTTTCGTTCATCTTTAAAATCAAATGAACAACGATCAACTGCTTTAGTGTCTTTTAATGCTTTACGAATAGAACTTCCACAGCCCATTTCACACACCATACCCTCAATATTCAAGGAAATAGTTTTATTTACATTGACTTTAACAGGCGCTTCTTTCTTGACAACTTTTTTAACAATTTCTCCTTGTTTTTCTGGCTGACCACATGCAAACATAAGAGTAGCTAAAACAACCCCACCAAAAATCTTTTTCATAACGTTAATATTATAGGTAGAACAAAGGTAATCACTATTCGGAAGAGTAAAAACTGTATAATAATTAAAAACAAAAAAAACAATCAAGTGTTGTATAATTGAATTTAATATGTAACTTTGATTAAATAATAATCGTTTTTTGTTTAAAATATCAACAATGACAACACTAAAGAAAAATGACAACGCTCCTGCATTTTCAGGAAAAGACCAAGATGGAAACATCATTTCAAACGAAACTTTAGCAGGGAAAAAATATGCCTTGTATTTCTACCCAAAAGATATGACACCAGGTTGTACAGACCAAGCATGTAATTTAAGAGATAATTATACTCAATTAGGTGAAGCAGGAATTCAAATAATTGGTGTAAGTATGGATAGTGAAACTTCACATCAAAAATTCATCACCAAACATACCTTGCCATTTCCATTAATTGCAGATACCGATAGAAGTGTTATCAATGCTTTTGGAGTATGGGGACCTAAAAAATTTATGGGGAAAGAATATGATGGAATTCACCGTACAACATTCTTGGTAAATGAAGCAGGTATCATTGTAGATATTATCTCAAAACCTAAAACAAAAGACCACGCTGCAGAAATTTTAGCAGGATTTAACCAATAAAAAATACCACGTAAATAGATTACGTTCTATCGACAATAAATTTGTATCATAAAACAACAAAAAACTAGAAATCATGTCAAAAGAAGTTAACATAGAAAAATTAAAAGCACTTCAACTTACAATGGATAAGTTAGATAAAACTTTCGGAAAAGGAAGTGTTATGAAACTTGGAGATTCTGCCATCGAAGAAGTTGAAGTAATTCCAACAGGTTCGATTACCTTAGATTTAGCATTAGGAGTTAACGGTTTTCCAAAAGGACGTATTGTAGAAATCTACGGACCAGAATCATCAGGAAAAACAACCTTAGCTATTCACGCAATTGCTGAATGTCAAAAAAATGGTGGTATCGCTGCTATCATTGATGCGGAACATGCATTCGATCAGTTTTATGCTAAAAAATTAGGAGTAGATATTGATAATTTATTGATTTCACAACCAGACAATGGAGAACAAGCATTAGAAATTGCTGATAACCTAATTCGTTCAGGAGCTATTGACTTAATCGTAGTAGATTCAGTTGCAGCGTTAACACCAAAAGCGGAAATCGAAGGTGAAATGGGTGACTCTCAAATGGGATTACAAGCACGTTTGATGTCTAAAGCATTGAGAAAATTAACAGGTTCAATTTCAAAAGCGAAATGTTCATGTATTTTCATCAACCAATTGCGTGATAAAATTGGAGTTATGTTTGGAAACCCAGAAACGACAACAGGTGGTAATGCATTAAAATTCTACGCATCTGTAAGAATTGATATTCGTAAGGCAACACAATTAAAAGACGGCGAAGAAGTAATCGGTAACCGTGTGAAAGTAAAAGTGGTTAAAAATAAAGTCGCTCCTCCATTCAGAAAAGCTGAATTCGACATCATGTACGGTGAAGGAATTTCTAAAGTAGGAGAAATTATCGATTTAGGTGTAGACTTAAATATCATCAAGAAAAGTGGATCATGGTTCTCATACGGAGAAACTAAATTAGGTCAAGGAAGAGATGCAGTAAAAAATCTAATTCAAGACAATCCAGAATTAATGGAAGAGCTAGAATCAAAAATTAAAAATGCATTGACAAAAGATGAAGCAAAAGAAATTTTACTTGGAGAGTAACATTTCATTTTGCTTAATGTTTGATGATTAATAGTAAATGATTATAAATAAAAAATGCGAGGCAAGCCTCGCATTTTTTATTTAATGTTGCGCATCAAAATACGTGCTGTTTGTTCAGACTTTTGAGTGAGTATAATATGTTTATCAATTGTTACACGATCAATTGTTTCTTGATCATAGTGACGAATAGTAACAAGTTCTAAACCTTCTTCAATAGATACAATAAAATCATTTTCCAATTGACTAAATAAATCTTTAATAACAGATGGTTTATTTTCAATTACAAAGTCAAAGCTAATAGCAGAATTTTGCATTAGATTGATTTGTACGCCTGCTTTTGAAAGAACATTGAACAAATGACTTAAATTTTCTTCTACAATAAATGAAAAATCTTTCGGTGTAATTCCTACCTTAATCTGATTCATTTTAAAAATGAAAGAGGGTACCAAATGATCAAAATCTGTAACAGAAGAAATCACAGTCCCAGAAGCAGAAGGATCTACAAATGATTTAACGTATAAAGGAATGTTTTTATTTTGTAAAGGTTTAATCGTTTTTGGATGTATAACGGTAGCACCATAGTAAGCTAATTCTATCGCTTCCTGAAAAGAAATCTGATTTAATTTAATTGTTCTATCAAACCATTTAGGATCCGCATTCAACATCCCAGGAACGTCTTTCCAAATAGTAACACTTTCTGCATTTAAACAATAAGCGTATATACCAGCAGAATAATCAGAACCTTCTCTACCTAAAGTGGTTGCAAAACCTTCTGGTGTAGCACCAATAAAACCTTGCGTTACGATTACATCCGAAGTTTTAAATAGAGGAACCAAATTAGAAGAAATCAATTCCTGTGTTTTTTTCCAATCAACAGTCGCATTGCGGTATGTATTATCAGTTCGAATAAAATGCTTTGTGTCTATCCATGAAGCTGAGATAGTTCTGTCCAATAAATATTCTTCTACAATTTTAGTACTTATGATTTCGCCCAAAGAAACAATCTGATCATATTCATAATCATAGCGTTCAGAAACAGGACGATTAATTTTATCAAATAACATTTCCTTGATATCTTCCAAAAATGAAATTAAACCTTCATGACGTTCAATAAAAAGTTCATCTACAATTTGTAGATGGTATTTAATAACTTCTTCAACTAAGTATCGATATGACTCATAATTATTTGAACATAACGCATCGACCACATCTTCTAAAGCATTAGTTGTTTTTCCCATAGCAGAAACAACAACCAATTTCTTTTTCGTCGGAAATAAAGAAATAATTTGCGCAACATTTTGAACTGCGGGAGCATCTTTCACAGAAGCACCACCAAATTTAAAAACCAACATATAATTTAATTTTTACGTTCGATATCTATATCTCTATTTTGAATAAAGACAAGTCTAAATGATATAAAAAAATCATTTGAAAATATAATTTTAGGGTCTTTGGATAAAAAATTATATCCCGTTTGAATGTGAATTTGAGAAAATTTAAACCCAATTAAAGGAGTAAATCCAATAGCATTTTGATGAGAATTTGTTCTATATATAATATTTAGTCCATAAGTCAAATTCATCCTTCCTTGTTTGAACCAATAACCTACTTCATAACCTAAAACATTATTATATAAGTTATAATTAAATCCAACATGAGCAGTATGGGTATATGGTTTAATTAGTTTAATTTTTTTCCATTGATATTCAGCACCAAATTCAATATTATTGTATAAACCACGTTGGAAACCAATAAATGGACCATATTTAGAGATATCTACATTATATCTTGGAATTTTACTCCATAAAGACTTTTTCTCTTGAGAAAAAACAAATGAAAAACTAAAAAGTAAACAAAATAAAATAAAACTAATTTTCTTCATAGGTAAAATAGATTTCACGTAATTTAATTGAATCGTTTGTTATAACGCCTAAACTATCCGCTAAAAACTTAGCTCTTCGAACCTCCTTCAAAGTGTATGTTGATGTATCAGTGTCCATTAAATTATGAAGGAAAATCGTGCTTTCACTCATACCAGGAACTGAAACTTTAGAAACTTGCATTACAGGGTGATATAACAAAGATTCCTCTTTTACTTTTGGAGGGAAAAATCCAATTTTTTCATCGTAGGATTCTAATAATACTAAAAAAGTACTTAGAATATATAGGTATTTCAAAACAGAGAAAAAGACTCCGGCTAACTTATTAATTGGGGTTAACTGGGTGACTTTGATAATTTTTTCAATTGTTTTACCCAAAAAATAAACCATAGCCCCAATTCCTAAAAACGTAAGTGTAAAAGCAATAACAGGAACATATTTAGAAGTCATACCTGCACTGTTTCGTAAAAACCCTGCTGTCATATCCGAAAAATGAATACCTGCATAAACACCAACAAAAAGTGCTAATAAGGTAAAGATTTCAATAATTAAACCATGTTTGAAACCCTTCCATGCGGCATAAATGATAGGAACTAATAAAACAATGT
>JBILUY010000059.1:0-13077 GCA_044370735.1 Crocinitomicaceae bacterium
GATTGCATTCATTCTAAAAAAATTGAAAACTAAATTAAGTTGAAAATAGTGAAATAAAGAAAGTGAAAAAATTACTTCTTAACGTATTGATGTGAATTAGGTACAAAAAAAGAGGTCACCAATGGCAACCTCTTAATTCTTATAATAAAAATGTGATTAGTGTTTAGCTAAGTAATCAGCTACACCATCAAAAGAAGCTTTCATACCTTCGTCACCTTTTGTCCAGTTAGCAGGACAAACTTCACCATTTTCTTCGAAGAATTGTAAAGCATCTACCATACGTAAAGCCTCATCCACATTTCTTCCTAAAGGGAAATTGTTTACCAATTGGTGCATTACCACACCGTTTTTGTCAATTAAAAACAATCCTCTGTAAGCAATCATCGGACCTGTAGCGATTAAATTACCATCAACGTCATAATCGTATTCACCAGCTAACACACCATAAGCTTCAGAAATTGTTTTAGAAGTATCCGCAATGATTGGATAAGTTACTCCTTGAATACCCCCTTTGTTTTTAGGTACTTGTAACCATCCCCAATGAGACTCTTCTGTATCTGTTGAACAAGCAACAACTTTAGCTCCTCTTGCTTCGAATTCAGCTAATTTAGCTTGAAAAGCATGTAATTCAGAAGGACAAACAAATGTAAAATCTTTCGGGTAGAAAAATAATACAACTGGATTTTTACCAACAAATTGATCCAATGAGAAATTTGAAACAACTTCTCCACCATTTATAACAGCTCCTGCAGAAAAATGAGGTGCTTTTTTACCAACTAATACTCCCATGATCTAAAATTTAATTTTTCTTTTTAGTAGTACAAATTTAAGGATAGATTTGTTTAAAATGTATAAAATTTATACAAAACTACTTAAACTATTATCTTTGTAAAACAATATTAACAAATCAATGAAAGAAGAAATCAAAAAAATAGTGGACACAATGAGCCAACGTTTTGTTGCTCATCCTTGGCATGGTATTGAAGTTGGTGAAAAAGCACCTGCAATCGTTAACGCTTATATCGAAATCACACCAGCTGACTCTATCAAATACGAAATTGACAAAGCTTCAGGTCATGTTATGGTTGATAGACCTCAAAAATTATCAAACCACATGCCTTGTTTATATGGTTTTGTTCCTAAAACTTACTGTGATACTCAAGTTGCAGCTTTAGCAAATGAAAAAACAGGTAGAAACGACATCGAAGGTGATGGTGATCCATTAGATATTTGTGTTTTAAGCGAAAGAGCTTATAACCACACAAATATTCTTTGCGAAGCGAAAGTATTAGGAGGTTTCCGTATGTTAGATGGTGGTGAAGCAGACGATAAAATTATTGCTGTATTAAAAGGTGACCAAGCTTACGGAGAATTCAATGATATTTCTGAAATGCCTAAAATGGTTATTGACAGAGTTCGTCATTTCTTCTTGACATACAAAGATTTAGATGGTGGAGCAAAAAATGTTGAGATCACTCACGTGTATGGTCGTGAAGAAGCATTTGAAGTAATCAAAAGAGCAACAGCTGATTATGATGCTAAATACGGAAACGTAAATGAAAATTTAGTGGAAGCATTATTGAATGCAGTTTCTGTGAAATAATATTTTTATCATTCCTTTAAAGGTGGTTTCGAATCGAAGCCACCTTTTTTTGTAGCCATTATTTTCAAACCCAATAAAATTGACTAAATTTGTCATTATAATTTTTGTCAATTATGAAAACGCTTTTGAAATCTTCCCGTGAACTCAAACAATATAAAACAAAGGAGTTAGCTCAATTAACTGGAATTGACCAAGCGTTGATAAGCAAATTCGAAAGCGGAAATCGTATTCCAACCAAAGCTCAAATAGTAAAAATAGCTGAAGTACTTGAAATTCCATTAGAAGAAATTTTACCTCAATGGGTGAAAGAGAAAGTATTGGCAGAAGTGCAATATGAACCTTATGCAGTAAAAGGACTACAACTAGCTCAAGAAGCAATTGTTCCCTACGAAAAAAGACATTCATATTCTACCTTATTAACTGAAAAATTAGCACGTATTGACCAATTACAAAAAGAATTGAATGCTCTACGAACTTACGATAGTTACCGCATAGCGCAAGCATTGGAGTTAGAATATACCTTTGAAAGCAATCGCATCGAAGGAAATACTTTAACACTCCGAGAAACAGATTTAGTTATTAATGAAGGATTAACCATTTCTGGGAAAAGTATGCGTGAGCATTTGGAAGCCGTGAACCACCAAGAAGCAATTTCCTATATCAAAGATTTGGTGCAACGAAAAATTGCTATCAATGAACGTGAAGTGTTAAGTATACACAATTTAATCCTTCGTGGAATTCAACCCGAATATGCAGGAAAATACAGGGACATACAAGTGATGATTAAAGGGAGTGCACATATGCCTCCTCAACCATTTCTTGTAAAAGATGAAATGGCGCATTATTTTGGATGGTACGAACAAAATAAAGACACATTACATCCAATAATTTTAGCCGCTGAAATGCACGAGCGCTTGGTAACAATACATCCCTTTGTTGATGGAAACGGAAGAACTTCTCGATTAATTATGAACTTGATTTTACTTTCAAAAGGATACGTAATAGCCAATATTAAAGGAGATTACGAAACTAGAATGAATTATTATAATGCATTAGAACAAGTTCAAACACAACAATCAACCGAAACATTTCATCATTTCATCGCTGATGTAGAAATTGAATGTTTGGAAAGGTATCTTAAGATTTTGGGGGCATAAAATTAATATTCAAAAATTAAATTTGACTTGTCACCCTCCTTAATCCTCCCTCAAGGGAGGAAAAATCTAATTAAACTTAATCGATTTCGAAGGTTGGATTTTCGTAATCAAATACGATGGGAGTAGCATCGCAATTAAACACACAATTAATGTTAGAAGGTTTAATCCGATAATTACTCCCATATTTAATTCAATAGGAACGGCATTCAAATAATATACTTTCGGATTTAAGGTCAACGGTTTAAAATATTCTTGAATGACACACAAACCAATTCCGATGACATTTCCCCAAAACATTCCTCTCAAAATCAAATAAGAAGCTTGGTATAAAAATACCTTACGTACTTGCCAATCGTTCGCGCCCATGGCTTTCATCATACCAACAAAAGAGGTTTTAACCAAAATCATCACCAATAATGCAGAGCCCATATTGATAATTCCAATCAATAGCATCAAAGTCAAAATGATGTAAACGTTGATGTCTAAAAATCCCAGCCAAACAAATATATCATTCTGATTATCAATGACACTTGATACTTTAAGATCAATCATATTTTGTCCTCTCAAAACTTTCGTTTTTAAGTACGTAAGATCATCTTCTAAATGTTCCCAATCGTGAACCATACATTCAAATGCACCTACATAATTGCGAAAGCTACCTTTACCATCGTGTTTGATAAACGTAGCAATTTTATCTCCTACTTGAATTTCAAAACGATATCCTACTTCATCCAAATAAGTTCTATTCACCATTCCATCCACTAAATCAACACCAATAATAGGTGTTTTAGCCTTGCGTACTTTTATTTCGATGGTAGCTGTATCAGGAATTGACGTTTTCTCCCCTTTTCCATCGATAAACATCCAATAATCAGAAGTGATTACTTGAAAAACAGTATCTTTCGAAGGTAAATAAGTAAACCCAGCAAAGCGATCATATCCCGTACCCCAATCGTATCGATAATTACCATTTCCTCCTATGGTTTCTGATTTTATAACCAAGGCTCCATTGGTTAAACTATCAGAAACAGTAATCGAAGTTTGTATTCCCCAATCATTCAATTGTTGTATGTGTCTTAAATCAGCAATAATTAACTGTTTGTCTAATTCTTCATACCCTGTTTCGTAAATTCCTACAATTTTAAAATTCTTACGTACAGGTTTTTGCTTCACAAAAAAGGCATTCACTTCCTGCCCTAATTTGTAATTTAAGTTCCGTGCAATTTGAGAAGAAATAAGGATTTCATCGGAAGCAAATTCGGTGTCAAATTGTGGTGCTCTACCTTGTACCAAATTCGCTTGAAAGAAAGACCAATCATAGGTTTTATCCACCCCTTTTACGAGTACCCCTTCAATTTCCTGTTGAAAATCTTGAATATTTTCACTATTTTTGGATTGTAGAAGTGCGGGTTTATAAGCAACAGGTTGGATTTTCTTAATTCGTTTATCTTTTGTTAATGAAGGATAAAAAGATTGGTTTATGAGTATGGGTTCACTTTCGAAAATTGTATTTTCGCCCGATTTCGTAATAACCGCATGAGCCCCAAAACCAATGACTTTGTCTCTAACCTCAGTCTGAAATCCACGCACTACAGCCAGTGTAACGATGTTTACTATCATCGCCAACGCTATGCTGATAATTGAAATACGTACGATAGGTTGAGAAACTTTTTTACCCTCCGTCTCGTATTTTAAGAGATTACGTGCTATGAAGTGTTCGAATTTCAATATGACTGATTTTACTGTGCGAAAGTACACAAACCTTTCGTGCCTTAAAAATATTTGGTCTATTTTGATATTCTTCCTATTTACTTTTCTTACCATACAAGCAAACGCAAATGAAGTAGTTCCAAGAGATAGCAATACTTTTCGTTTTTGGGGAAGAAAAAAACCATTGATTTTAGGAATTGCTCGTATGGACTTGTATTTCGACTCATTAGTCGGAAAACGGGTAGCCATTGTGAGTAATCAAACCTCTACAATCGGAAATACCCATTTAGTAGATACTTTATTGACTTTAGGTATTAAAATTCAGAAGGTATTTTCTCCAGAACATGGATTTAGAGGTAATGCAGATAATGGTGAAAAGGTTCACAACGAACACGATGTAAAAACAGGTTTAGATGTTGTTTCTTTATATGGTCATAACCGCAAACCAACCCGTGAACAACTTGCTGATGTGGATGTTGTTTTATTTGACATTCAAGACGTTGGAGTTCGTTTTTACACCTATATCTCCACGCTTCATTATGTAATGGAAGCTTGTGCAGAATACAAGATCCCATTGATTGTACTTGATAGACCAAATCCGAATGCTCATTATATTGACGGACCGGTGCGAGATGACCAACATAAATCGTTTATCGGAATGCACCCTGTTCCCATTGTATATGGAATGACAATTGGTGAATATGCCAAAATGATTAACAAAGAATATTGGTTGTCAGATAGTTTGACTTGTAATTTATTTGTTGTTCCTTGCAAGAATTACAATCACTCGATGAAATATGTATTGCCAATTCCACCTAGTCCGAACTTACGTTCAGAATTTGCCATTGCTTTGTATCCGAGTTTGTGTTTATTTGAAGGAACAACAGTTAGTGTAGGACGAGGAACTGATACCCCTTTTGAAGTGTTTGGACACCCGATGTTTCCAACTTCTGATTTCCAATTTACACCTACTTCTGGTTTTGGATCGAAGCGACCAGTCAATGAAAATAAGGTCTGTAACGGTTATGATTTAAAATGTTTGGGAATTATTGAAATCAACAAACTAAATATCGATTGGATTATTCAAGCTAAAACCTTGTTAGGTGATAGTATCATTTTTATTGATCAACCGAGTTTCTTCGACCGTCTTGCTGGAACTTCTTCGTTAAGACAACAAATATTGAATAATACCCCAGAAGAAGAAATTCGTAAATCTTGGGAAACAGATTTAGAACGCTTTAAAGCAATTCGTAAAAAGTATTTATTGTACGATTAATTCTTTTTTCCTTTACGGAATGCGTTCATAAACAACTCTCCTTGAAGTCGATATCCACGAGGATTAAAATGTAAACTATCGCTATTTACATATAAACGTTTACACCATTCTTCCATCGAATTATCTCCACCCATAATATGGTTTAAATCCCATAGTACCAACGAAGGATCAGCCATTACTTGATTGCGAATGATTGTATTAATTTCTGTAATTCGTTGTGGTCTTCTGTTTTGGTATTTTGTATCAGGAGCTGTTGTAAATAAAACGGTTGTATTTGGTACAGTTGAATGTATTTGCTTCACAAAATCAGCTAGTTGTTTCGTAATACGAGGTACGTTTAAGGAATCAATGTACGAGTCGTTTGTTCCCAATGAAATGATTAATAATTCAGGTTTTACATATGCTAATTGTTCTTGAAATAATTCCGTGTTATTCATAAATTGATCTAACGTCGATCCTGCCACTCCAAATTTATGGTAGGTAATTCCGTGTGAAGGTGTAGCATTCAAACGAAGCGCATAGATAATTGGCTTGGTTTTACTGTCAAACTTAACTACTACCTCATCGATTGGTTTTTCAAAAGTCAATGCCGTAATCCCTGTGTGAGCACTGATCTTTCTTGTTTCAATTTTTGCTCCTTGACAAGTAAATTGGAAACCATTTTCCCCTAAATAATGTAAAAATTCAATTTTGGTAATCGGCTCATCTTTAATTCGTTTGTCAAAATGCAATTCGCCCAACGAGTCTTCCAAATAAAAAGCTAATCCCGTAACTCCTAATGGAATAGATGTTTTTCCTAGTTTGATACTTGCTCGTTTCCAATTTCCCTTTGTTTCTAGCGGAAAAACTTTCATACTTTGCGGATTAAACAATTGATATGGAAACTCCCACCCAATTTCGCCTTTTCCGTATTCTTCGATTAATTCTTTTTTAATATGACCCGAAAATTGACCGATTTCGATATGCGAATCCCCCATATGCATAATCGTAAAACTTTCTTTTTTATGTTCTTTCAGTAAGTTTAATTCTTGATAGACAGGCTTCATTGCGTGGGAATGCATCAAACTATCTATTTCGTTTTTTTCTGGGTTAAACGTTTCATCAGTTACTTGAGGAGAACAAGCAGTTGTAAAAAAAGGAAGTAAAGCGATTAGGTATAAAGTAAATTTCATCTAAAAGTATAATAAGCGTTATTGGGAATTCGAAAATACAAATTCTATTTAGTAACTTCACGACGATATTTTACAGAATGAACAAATAACTTTCAGATTCGTGAAAATTTATACTAATATCGAGGAGTTTCAATCCATTAAAAATCCTGTTTTAACTATAGGAACTTTTGATGGTGTTCATGTAGGACATCAAAAAATCATCGAAAAAATGCAAGAAATTGCACGTAAAACCGATGGTGAAACAGTGATTTTTACTTTTTTTCCTCACCCAAGAATGGTTGTTAATCCAACAAATCATGGAATACAATTAATTCAATCACAACAAGAAAAATTAGAAAAATTAGCTGCTTTAGGTGTTAACCACGTAATTATTTTCCCTTTTACCAAAGAATTTTCAGAAATAACTGCTTCTGAATTTGTTTCTGATCTATTAGTTAGCAAATTAAATATTCATACCATTATTGTTGGGTACGACCATCAATTTGGAAAAAATAGAGAAGGAAATCTCACCTATTTAGAGGAAAAAGGAAAAGAATACGGATTTGAAGTGATTGAAATTCCTGCTCATGAAATCAATGCGGTGAATGTAAGTTCTTCAAAAATCAGACTTGCCTTGAGTGACGGAGATATCGAAACAGCCAACCATTATCTAAATGGATCGTTTGAGATATGGGGAAAGGTTATCCATGGGAATAAATTAGGTAGAACAATCGGTTTTCCAACAGCGAATATCAGTGTGGATGATACGTTAAAAATTGTTCCAGGAAGAGGAGTATATGCGGTTACAGTAAAAATTGAAGGGGGAGAATCCTTACATGGTATGATGAATATTGGGGTAAGACCTACTGTAAACCAAGAATTAAAAGAAACAATAGAAGTAAATATCTTTGATTTTAAAGAAGATATCTACGATAAATCGGTTCGTATTTGTTTACATAAACGTATTCGAAACGAACAAAAATTTGATGGATTAGAGTCACTCATAGCACAATTGAAAAACGATGAAACTACTGTTCGCTCTTATTTTAATTTGTAGTCCTCTTTTGTTTTTTGCTCAAAAAGCAGATACTGTCAAGTATTATACTTTAGAAGAGGCAAGAACTGTACACTCGGATAGTGTGTTTGCTATTCGTATTTCAAAAAAGAAATTGACTGTCATTCCAAAAGAAATTCAACATTATAAAAACTTAAGACATTTAGATTTAAGCAAAAATAAATTGACCGAATTACCTGAATTTATTGGCCAATTTACCAATTTAATTGATTTAGATTTAGGTAAGAATGAGTTTACGTCTTACCCAACAGAAATTTGTAAACTAACAAATTTAAGGAGATTGGTTTTAAATCAAAATCAATTTACGCACATATCAGAATGCATAGGAAATCTAGAAAAGTTAAGGTATCTCGATTTATGGGACACCCCACTTGAAACCTTTCCGAATGCATTTTTAACCATGAAGAACTTAAAGTTCATTGATATGCGTGGAATCATTTATGGACCTACATATCAACAAAAATGGATTCGAAATTTACATTGGGTGAGAATCGAATTTGACGCTCCGTGTGATTGTATGGAGAAATAATTATTAATGTTGAATGATTGACGTTTAATGTTTAATTAGAGTAATACAAATTCGTGGGAATGTTCTTGAATGTAATTAAGCGTATCCATAATTTCATTCAAATTAAACGAAGTCACTAATTTCATTCTGTACTCTTTAATATGAGCAATTCCTTTGAAATAGTTAGAATAATGTCTTTTCATTTCAGCAATTCCCAGACCTTCTCCTTTCCAACGAACACTCATTTCTAAATGCTGTTTTGCTGCTTCAACACGATCGAACACCGTCGGAGGAGCTAACAATTCACCCGTATTCATATAATGTTTGACCTCGTTAAAAATCCAAGGGTAACCGATACTTGCTCTACCGATCATAATTCCATCTACCCCAAATTTATTGCGATATTCTAAAGCTTTCTGTGGACTATCAATGTCACCATTTCCGAAAATAGGAATTTTCATACGTGGATTGTTCTTCACTTCACCGATTAAAGTCCAATCTGCTTCTCCTTTATATAATTGTTGGCGCGTTCGACCATGAATAGATAGCGCTTCTATCCCTACATCTTGTAATTTTTCAGCCGTGGAAACAACAAATTTAGACTTATCATCCCATCCCAAACGTGTTTTTACAGTCACTGGAAGATTTGTAATTTTTACAATCTCTTCCGTCATTTTCACCATTTTAGGAATATCTTGAAGCATTCCAGCACCAGCTCCTTTGCACGTCACTTTTTTAACTGGACATCCAAAATTGATATCAATAATATCCGGATTTGTCTTTTCAATAATTTCAGCTGAACGTTTCATACTTTCGATATCGTAACCGAAAATTTGAATACCAACTGGTCTTTCGTATTCGTAAATATCTAATTTTTTGACACTTTTAGCGGCATCACGAATCAACCCTTCAGAAGATATAAATTCTGTGTACATTAAATCAGCACCATGTTTCTTGCATAAAGCACGAAATGGTGGATCACTTACATCCTCCATAGGAGCTAATAACAAGGGGAATTCTCCCAATTCGATATTACGGATTTTAACCATGTTGCAAAGATAATGATTTACTCTGAAGGCTCAATGTGAATTAATACATGGCCTAAGGATGAAATTTCGCTACGTAGTTTGTCCTTCAAATTATGTGCTATTGTATGACCTTCCGTAACTGTAATGTTTCCATCAACACGGGCATGTAAATCCACATGATATTTCATTCCGGCTTTACGAATAAAGCATTTTTCAGTATTAACTACTCCGTCTACTGTCTTTGCTACCGTTCGAATTTGATCTATTAACTCATGATGGGTATGTTCATCCATAATTTCACCTAAAGCAGGTCTAAAAATCAAGAAACTGTTGTACAAAATAAAACCAGAAGCAAACAAAGCAGCCCAATCATCTGCAGATTCATATCCTTTACCAGCATACAGAGCGATTGTAATACCAATAAAAGCAGAAATAGAAGTAATGGCATCACTGCGGTGGTGCCAAGCATCAGCTTTCAAGGAAGAACTATTTGTTTCTTTACTTTTTTTCAAAACAATGCGATAGGAAATTTCTTTCCATATGATAATTGCGCCCAAGAAAAATAAAGTCCATGGTTTAGGTAAATCATGCGGTTCTTGAATATTTTGAACACTTTCATAAGCAATATAACAAGCAGACGTGATTAAAAATGCAACCACTAAAAAGGTAATTAGGGGTTCTGCACGACCATGTCCGTATGGATGATTTTCATCAGCTGGGCGATTAGCATATTTGATGCCAAACAATACTAAAATGGATGCAAAAATATCAGTAGTTGATTCAATAGCATCTGCAATCAACGCATATGAATTTCCAAAAATACCCGCAAAACCTTTTAATAGAGCTAACAATGTATTTCCAATAATACTGAAATAAGTAGCCTTGATGGCAGTTTGTTCGTTTGTTAAATCTATAGACATTTAGAACAAAGGTAGTACTATTCAATTTTTTTTAAAATTAAAATAATTTAATTGTTAGTTTAATTTCGTATAAATTTGTAAATTAGCAAACTAAAATAAAAAGCTATGAACTGGGAAAAACCTGAATTAACAGAAATCACGATAGAACAAACGGAAATTTCAATTTTTCCAATGGGCTACTAAAAAACTTAAGTATGAATTGGGAAAAACCATCTTTTGAAATTATTCTTGTTGAGGAAACTGAGTTGTCTATTTTTCCTCACATGTCTTAAATTAGAATAAAATGAATTGGGAAAAACCTACATTAGAAATAATTAGAATTGAAGAAACAGAGTTTAATTTCTTTCCAAATTTAACTCCTCCTCCTATTTCAGGTTAGAATTAACATTGAACTAAGGAAACAATATTTAAATTTCTACAAATTAAACATGAATATTTGTAGATGGATTTTGTATGTTCTACTATCAAACAAACGGATTAAAATTACAAAGTGATTTAAAATGCAAAATATTAAATCAAACTTCTCCTTTTCTAACATCTGATATTTATATTCAAAAAAAAAAGGAGATTATATCGATTGTAAATCCAAAATATGAAGATAATTTTCAAAAAATATCTGAAAACATATATGAGGTAGTCACTCCAAATAAAATAAAAATTCAATATCATTTCCCTTCACAAATACATATTGAGAACCATTCTTTTGAAGAAGAAGATGAAGTGACAACCTATTTACTTCAGGTTGTGCTTCCGATAGCAATGATACTTCATCAAAAATGGCCTCTACATTCTTGTTGTATCGATTTTAACGGTCAAGGTGTCTTATTTGGAGGAGTATCTGGGTCAGGCAAATCTACCTTTGCGATGGGAATGAAGTTAAAAGGGTATACTATTTTTAATGATGATATTAGTACAATAGAATTGAAATCTGGACAAGCCTTTGTTCACAGTGGATATCAACAAATTAAACTACTACCAGAAAGTTTAACCCATTTTGGATATTCTACGTTAGATTTTGAAAAAGTTAATGATGATTTTCTTAAATACAGAGTAGAACTTAATGAAAAGTTAAATTCTTCAGAAATTCCAATTAAAGGTATCTACTTTTTAGAACCAGAAAATCCAGAAAATAAACTCGAGATTGAACTTCTAAATGGAATGAATTCATTAACCTATTTGATTAAAAATATATTTAGAGTAGAAGTAGTTAAAACTATCAATAAAAGTAAACAACTATTTAATCAATGCTCCATCATTGCTTCTACAATACCTTGTTTTAAAGTATATAGACCAAAAGAAATGAGTCCAAAAGATTTTCATAATTATATGGTAGAAAAATTTACTTTGTAAGTTCTACCTTAACAAACTTACATGACCATTTATTCGATGACCTTCCTGGTTATTTAAATCTTGAAACCAAATCACATAAGTATAAATATCTGGAGCTAATAAGTTCTTGTTATAAGTTCCGTCCCATCCTTTTTCTTTATCGTGTGTTTCAAAAACAATCTGCCCCCATCGGTTAAAAATTGTAAACGTATATTTTTCAGGTGCAATACCAGCAGTGATAACAGGCTTAAATACTTCATTTAAGTTATCACCATCTGGCGTAAATGCATTTGGACAATATAAAATTAAATCATCTCTTACATGAATAATTACTTTGTGGCTATCAATACAGTTTTTAAAGTCTTTTAGAGCATATAATGTAACAACGAAATCAGTAACTTTTTGAGGAAAAGTATGAGTTAAATGAAGTAAATTAGAAATACTATCGTCATCGAAATTCCATAAATACTGGTCTGCATTTGTAGATAAATTGGTAAATTGAACAGTAGGAGATTGAAGAGTAACATCCGTTGTATCAACTTTAAAATCAGCAATTGGATTATCAACAATACAAACCGCATTTGGGTTGGATACTTTAGAGATACAACCTCGATTTTCGGCAACTAACTCAATTTTATGACAACCTATGCTGGTAAAGTCTTTTTGAAATTCAATATTAGTTGAGTCAACAGCAATATCATCCACGTACCAATTGAAGGAGGTTAATGTTTCCTTTCCTTCTAATTCGATATTTACACTTAGAGGAGAACAACCGATTGAATCTGAAACTGAAAATTTAATTGTAGGAAACTGAAAAACAGAAATTTTAACTGTGTCACTATTCTTACAATTATTAATGTCAAAGCCTGTTAAAATATATTCTTTGGATCCAATATTTGGTGTAAATAATTGATTGTCAAAAACATTATCACTCCATTGGTACTTGTTTGCATTGCCACCTGAATTCAATTTTAACTGAGCCCCTTCACAAAGAATAGTATCTTTTCCTGCATCCACTTTTGGTAAATCTAAAACGTTAATGCTAAGTGTATCTATACCTATACAATTGTTTTGATCTTTTCCAGTCACAATAAATTTTGTTATCCCCACAGAAGGAAAAACAGAAGTCAGGTTGATTCCATAAGGCTGCCAAGTATAAACTAAAGCACCACTCGCCTTCAAAAAAATTGAATCACGTAAACATATTGAAGTGTCTTTCCCAGCATCTATCAAAGGTAGCGGATGAAGTGCTTTAATAGTATCACTTTTAGAAATTTGACAACCATTTTTGTCGGTAACAATCAAAACATAATTTCCAGT
>JBILUY010000037.1:0-17586 GCA_044370735.1 Crocinitomicaceae bacterium
TTTTATTTCTCAACGTGTTTAAATCACAATATTTTTTATTATATTGTGTTAGTAGAAACTTAATATTACTACGCTATGAACAGAACGAGAAAAGATTGGACAGATATTAAGACAAACGATAGCTGGGCCATATTTAAGATAATGTCAGAATTTGTAGAGGGATATGAACGTATGTCAAAAATTGGACCATGTATTTCCATTTTTGGATCAGCACGTACAAAACCAGAAAATAAATATTATCAATTAGGGGTTGAAGTTGCACAAAAACTTGCACAAGCAGGATATGGTATCATCACAGGTGGTGGACCAGGGATTATGGAAGCAGGAAATAAAGGTGCACAAGAAGGAAAAGGTCGTTCAGTAGGACTAAATATCGATTTACCTTTTGAACAAAACCACAATCCTTATATCGATCAAGAACACAATCTAGAATTTGATTATTTCTTTGTACGCAAAGTTGTTTTCGTAAAATACGCACAAGGCTTTGTGATTTTACCAGGTGGATTAGGTACGTTAGATGAATTATTTGAAGCGTTGACTTTAATTCAAACGAAAAAAATCAACAAACGCCCTGTTGTATTAATCGGTCACAGTTACTGGGATGGTTTAATTGAATGGATTAAGGAACAAATGCTTGAACAAGAAGCGAATGTTTCACCCGAGGATATGAACCTATTCAAGATTGTTGACACAGCCGACGAAGCAGTAAAATACATAGAAGATTTCTATAAAAGCCACGATTTATCTCCTAACTTTTAGGAATAACATTCATACAATGAAAAGGCTACCTCTCGGTAGCCT
Source organism: Crocinitomicaceae bacterium (assembly GCA_044370735.1). Lineage (GTDB taxonomy): Bacteria > Bacteroidota > Bacteroidia > Flavobacteriales_D > Crocinitomicaceae > CANHVK01. The sequence continues at coordinate 802 of JBILUY010000037.1, forward strand.
TTGTTATTTAAAATCTTTAAAACTTTCCGAAAAGAAAACCTTATCTCGATCAACTTTTTCTTCTAGTTTAGTGACAAATGATTGTCTATTCTCGGGTTTGATACATTGGGTAGGAAAAGATAATTGTAATTCTTTGATATAATCAAAAAAGATACTTTGTTGGTGTACAGAAACCTTTCTTAATCCTGAAAAATACAACACTTTAAAATCTCGATCGGCAACAACAACCGCTTTATTGGTTACTCCTACTCTCCACAATTTTTTAACATTCCCAATGATGCAGAAAAACAAGTGGTCTAAACCTAATGCAAAAAACACACACGCAATCCAAATAGACTTTGGCGTTAAAAGTAAAAACACAAAAGAAACCATCATATGTAAAATGGCTTCAATGATTAAATACATATTTACTTGTGTGACACGTTGTTTATCAACTGGTTCATTCCATTGATATTTCGCAATTTGATTTACCATTCTCACTCCAGACCAACGTTTGGAAGATCTTCTAATTCCCATTAAAAAAAACAATCCTGCAAAGGATGCAAAAACCGTTTTTTGATACGGGATGAACTTCCCACTTGTTCTAAAAAACTCTATTGTAATATCAAACCCGACAACGATTGTAAACGCCATTGCCGGGATTAAAAATAGAATTAAAAAAATATTGATAGACTTATTCATTTACAGTCAATAACTTAATTTTGTTTTTCATTTCCTTGATACGGTTCTTCGCAATAGTAATTTTGTGCTCAACATCTTTACGCAATGCATCCCCCGCTTTTGAACGAGAAACAAATCCAAGGTTGTTTTCTAATTGTGTGATATCTTGCTGTTGTTTTGCAATTTGTTGCTCTAAATCACGACGCTCTTTTTCAATCAATTTAGATGCATTCGGATTTGCTTTTAAAGTATCCAAATGTGCTTGGAAAAGTACTTTTTCTTTTTCCTCACCTTCTAATTTGATTTTTGTGTAATGTGCATCAATTGCTTTTTTGTACGATTGATAAACAGCATCTTTTTCTTTAAAAGGAACTTTACCGATGGCATTAAAACGATTTGCAAATTCTTTTAAATCTTGGATTACTTGTTGTTTGTCATCACCTACAACATACGCTTCGATTTCAGCAACTAATGCATTTTTTAATGCTAAATTTTCAGCATTTGCTTTGTCTTCGTTTTCAAAATGTTTCTTTTTGTTTTCAAAGAAAGCATCACATAAACTTCTAAACTCTTTCCAAAGTTTTTGTTCGTTACGTTGTCCAGCGCTTCCTAATTTTTTCCAATCGTCTTGTAATCGTAAAATTTTCTCGGTTGTCGCTTTCCAATCGTTACTATCTTTTAACGCTTCTAATTTGGCAATGATTGCCTCTTTTTTCTCTGCAACCACATCAAATTTTTCACGGATTACTTGATAAAAAGCACGCTTCTTTTCAAAAAACGCATCGCAAGCACCTCTAAAAGTAACCCAAATTTCTTCGTTTTCTTTTTTCGGACCAATACCTACTGTTTTCCACGTTTCTTGTAAGCCTAAAAGTGTTTGAGTAGCCGTTTCCCAATCTTTTGTAGTTTGGAACGTATCTACCTGTTGTGTAAGCGCTTCAACACCTGAAACCAATGCTTGTTTTTTCTCTAAATTAACACGTTGTGCTTCTTTTTTAGATTCGTAGAAATCACTGATTTTTTTGTAAACTGCTTTTACAGCCGTCCAATATTGCTCCTTAACTTCCTCCCACAATTCTCTTGCAACAGGACCAACTTCATCAAATTCATTTTGGTACAATTTTATTTGTGCCTCTAATTCTTTGATATTTTCAGTGTTTATTAATTGTTCAACTTTCTGAATAATTTCTTTCTTTAACTGTAGGTTACGTTTGAAATCGTGATCTTTTAACTCTTTGTAAATCTTCAAATTAAAAAAGAATGCTTCTAACAATTTAGAATATTCAGATTGAATATCTTGGCGTTTTTCACGAGGTATTTCACCTACTGCTTTCCACGCTTCGTGTATTTCTTTGTAAGTTTGAACTGCTGCGCCAATGTGTTCTTCATTCGCAATTAATTCTTTTAATCTTTCGATTAAATTCTTTTTCTTACGAAGGTTCGTCTCTTGCTCTAACTTTTGTTCAGAAACAATTTTATTTCGTTTTTCCTTGTATTCTGTATAAATAGTGTAAAATTCTTCTTTCACAGGATCCGGCTCATTAACAAATTCTACTTGTTCTCCATTTGCTTGAGCTTCAAGTAAAGCAACTTGTTTTTTGCGTTCTTCTTCTAAACAAAAATCTTCAAATTGTGAACGTAATTCATTCACATCACGAGATACTGATAACACGTCTTCTGTTGAAGTTAATTCTTGTAATTTTACTACGAAATCTTTCTTTTCCATAATTGATTAAGTTAGAGTCAAAGGAAGTCACCCTCCTCAATCCTCCCTCAAGGGAGGAAGAATAAAATATTAATTTGCTTGATATACCATTTCAAAATTTGATAACGCAACAAACTCTTGAATTCTATTGTCAAGGTCATGTTGGTTAATTTCTTCCAAACGTTGAGTACCAAATTTCTCAACACAGAAAGATGCTAATGCAGAACCAGCAATGATTGCACGTTTCATATTTTCAAAAGAAATATCATCTGTACTAGCAAGGAATCCCATAAATCCACCAGCAAATGTATCTCCTGCTCCTGTTGGATCGAAAACCTCTTCTAAAGGCAATGCAGGTGCAAAGAATACTTTTTCACCGTGGAATAACAATGCTCCGTGTTCTCCTTTTTTGATAATCAAATATTTTGGACCAAAAGCACGGATTACTTTTGATGCTTTTACCAATGAACTTTCACCTGATAATTGTCTTGCTTCTTCATCATTGATGATTAACACATCCACCAATGCCATCGTTTTTTTCAATTCATCCAATGCAATATCCATCCAGAAATTCATTGTATCCATTGCAATTAATTTAGGTCTTTCAGTTAAACGCTCAATTACTGCACGTTGTACTTGTGGACTTAAATTTCCTAACATTAAATACTCTGCACCTTGGTATTCAGCAGGAATGATTGGGTCAAAATTTTCTAACACGTTTAATTCAGTAATCAACGTATCACGTGTATTCATATCGTTGTGATATTTACCAGACCAAAAAAACGTTTTTTCGTCTTTCTTGATTTGTAAACCATTTAAATTAACACCTTTACCTGCCAACAAATCCAACATTTCTTGTGGAAAATCACCACCTACAACTGAAACGATGTTTTGGTTTTTCTTGAAAAATGAAGATGACAATGCGATATATGTCCCTGCTCCACCAATAATTTTATCTGTTTTTCCGAAAGGTGTTTCGATTGCATCAAACGCTACACTTCCTACTGTTAATAAACTCATATGTTATTTCTAAAAAATTTTCAATCAAATTTACGACTTTACGCAGGAATTACAACAAATAAATGAGGAATTAAGTTCACAATCTTGACCATTTCTATGAACTGATTTTAAGACGGATAATTTTTATTTATCTTTGAAGAGATTGCTTTGCTATGAATCTATATTCGAAAAAACAACGTTGGAAAATCGCCCTATTATCAATTGCCTTGATATTGATTGCGTTATCCTTATATTTTTCGAATACCATTGTACAAAAAGTGAGTACACGAGAACGTTATCGTGTGACCCAATGGGCAGAAGCAATCAAGAAAAAAGCAGAGTTAGTTCAGCTTACAAATCAAACATTTACCCAACTTCGCGACCAAGAAAAAGACAAAATGGAACTCTGGGCGATGGCTACTAAAAAAATATTAAAGCCAACAGATGAAAATGGAATGCCTGATTACGAACTTCCTTTTAGCATTATCAATCAAAATAAAAATATTCCGGTTATCTTATACGACAATCAAAGCAAAGAGGTGAGTGAATTTTTGAATTTAGGTTTTGATTATAAAGACTTTAAAAAACAGCATCCAAATCAAACAGATAGCACATTAAAAAACCTTTTTAACAAACGATTAATCCATATTGCTAACTCGTGGAAAAACCAAATTAGTATAGAGATAGATAAAAATTGGACCATCATTTGTGCGTACACAGATTCGAAAACAATTACTCAATTAGAACGAAACCGAGATTCTTTAATTAATGCTTTCAATAAAGAACTGAAAACCAATCGAGGCGCAGTTCCTGTACTTCTTGTAAACGCAGAAAACAAAGAAATTCTTGCTTCAAACATTCACGATATTTCCACTGAAAATGTTTCGGAAAACATCAAACGATTGAAGAAAAACAACAAACCTATTCCGATTGTATTTAGCTCCAAACAAAACAGTTTACTGTATTATGATGATAGTCCAGAATTAAAACAATTACAATATTTTCCATACATTCAATTCATCATTTTCACCCTATTTATTTTTGTTGGTTACCTCATCTTTAACACTTTCCGTAAAGCTGAACAAAATCAAGTTTGGGCAGGAATGGCAAAAGAAACGGCTCATCAATTGGGGACACCACTCTCCTCTTTATTGGCTTGGGTTCAGTATTTAGAAAGTATGGAACTCGACCCTACCATTACTTCCGAAATGCAAAAAGATGTCGCACGTTTGGAACAGGTAGCAAATCGCTTTTCAAAGATTGGTTCAACTACACAGTTGGAAAACACGGATATCGTTCAAACAGTTTCAAACGTTTTTAATTACCTTAAAACTCGTGTTTCGAGTAAAATATCCTTTGAATTTTCGTCTACCTCATCCGAAATTTTAGTTCCTCACAACCCAGCATTAATCGAATGGGTGATAGAAAACATTTGTAAAAATGCGGTGGATTCAATGGAAACAGAAGGTAGATTAAAAATCAACATTCACCCTACAGAAAATGAAGTTCATATTGATATTCAAGATTCAGGGAAAGGAATACCACACAACCAATTTAAAACCATTTTCAAACCGGGATTTACCACCAAAAAACGAGGTTGGGGACTTGGACTTTCGTTGGTAAAACGAATTATAACTGAATACCATAAAGGAAACGTGTTTGTTCTTCATTCTGAAACAGATAAAGGCACAACATTTAGAATTAGTTTAAAGACAGAAAGATAAAAGTAGAAAGTTTCTTTCTTCCCCCTTCTCTTCGAGAACCTCAGAGACCGGGGGGAAGAATGATAAATGTATAAAATTAAAACGATATGAAACAAAAATTAAACAACCCTTGGTTTGTATTTGCGCTAGGAGTAATCATCGCTAGTGGTATATTTTTCTTAATCCCTCTCAATTTATTTGATGGAGAAATCGTGTTTCAAGTTGGTATGAAAACTTGGAAAGAAAAAGCCAATATTAGTCTTTCGTATTTTATAGGGATTGGTGCTGAAAAAAAGCAATTAGAAGAACTAGGAGTGATTGATTTCTATTTACTACCCAAAGGATACATTCTTGCATTTATTTTGAACTTAGGATTACCCGGATTATGGGCGTATCGAGTGTTTTTAAAAAGTGTTAAAAAATAAAAGTAATGGTACCTTATATAATTTTTCTTCTTTTAATTCTAATTATATATTTCTTACTTAAAACCAAGAAAAAACCAAAACCAATAGTAAACACAAAAGAATCAAGAAAGACTGAATTTTCTCATTTTTATGAAAGTGGTATTGGGTTTGATTTGTAGAAACATAAGAAATCAAAAAAAACAAAAATTTATTAATTTGAAATATCCCAATCTTCAACGTAATAATAATTCCAAGCTCCTTCTCTAGTCGTGATTTTTATTTTATATCTATTGGGATTTTTATCGATATATTCTTTAATAGTAGCATAATCTACTGATACACTCTCATCTTTTCCTTTAAACATAAAATGGATTTTATTAGAATGTCTACTTCTTACAAATCTGGTTACTTTACAATCATATACCACTACAAAATTTTGCTTTGCAGTTTGATAATTTACCAAATCCCAAATTATTTTTGAAACAAGACCAAAACTAAAATAAGATATTAGAACCCCTTGAAACAAATAAAAGACAATTACAAAAATCTTTATTTTGTAACTTTCAGAATTTTTAATATTATTCAAAATTGATTGCCTTCTATAATATGCTAGTAAAATTAAACCTATAAGAGTTGGTAATAAACATATATAAAAGAAATATCGTTTATCATTACCTACAAAAAAGGGTTCAAAAAACATAAAATATGACACATAAGCAATCATAAACCCGATAACAATTCGATATTCTAATCGTTTTACTTTTCTTTCCCTTGTTTGATTTATTCCTTTTTGTTTAAATTTCATTTTTAAATTATTATCGAAAATGTAGTTCTAACATACAACTTTTTTACCGCAGAGTTAGATTAAAAACATAAATGATTTTTAATTAACTTAAAAATTAAAATCAAGCGGAATAAAATACCTACATCTTACCGGATTACCATTGTTAAAAGCAGGTATCCAAATAGGACTTTTTAAAAGAAGATTTTTTACTTCTTTCGCTATTTTATTATTTGAAGTAGAAAGTATAATAACATCTGAAACTCTTCCATCTTTTTCTATTATAATTTCTGAATTAATTGACCATTTTTTATTGTTTGTAGAAATTTCATTTCCTATCGTTTCATTTGAATCAGATTTAGTAATAACTTCTGAAATTCTTCCATCACTTCCAAATTTAATTTCTGTAACTGTTGTAAGAGTATCTATGAATTTAGCAAAATCAAAATTTTTATTTACCCATTCTGAAAAAGCATTTATACCACCTGGAAAAACAGGTTCTTTATCTACAAAATCATAAATTGTATCATAGCTAGTTTTTGATTTTGTTGAATCCTTTTTATTTGAGATATCTTTCAAGTCACCCTTGATTTTTAAAGATAAAGAATCAATTGTCTTACTACTAAATTGGGGTGTATTTGATTGAGATTTTACAACAGACGAAAGTAAAAAGAAAGATAAAATCAAAAGAATTTTCATACTATAAAATTTTTAATTGTCTTAAATTTAAGATTTTTAAAACAAAAAAGGGAGAACATCACATTCTCCCTTTTGAATTCTAAAGTCACATTTCGACAAGCTCAATGTGACAAAAGTTTGTCGAAGCCTACGCTTCTAATACATTTGCATAGCTTTCAACACTTGGACAAGAGCAAACTAGGTTTCTATCTCCAAAAGCATTGTCCACACGGCGAACAGGCACCCAATACTTAAACTCTTTTAAGTAAGCTACAGGATAAACAGCTTCTTGAGGTGTATATGGATAATTCCAGTTTTTATTAATAATACAATCTGCTGTATGCGGTGCATTTTTCAATAAGTTATTTTCTTTATCAGCGTGTCCGTTTTCGATTTCAGCAATTTCTTTTCTGATTTTAATCATCGCCTCAATGAAACGGTCTAATTCAGCTTTATCTTCACTTTCTGTTGGCTCAATCATTAGTGTTCCAGCTACTGGGAAAGATACAGTTGGAGCGTGGAAACCGAAATCAATTAAACGTTTCGCCATATCAGCTACTTCAACCTCTGCAGTTTTCTTGAATTCACGACAATCTAAAATTAACTCGTGCGCTACAGTACCATTCGATCCTGTATACAAAATTGGATAATGATTTTTCAATTCAGCAGCAATGTAGTTTGCATTTAAGATTGCATTCTCCGTAGATTCTCTCAATCCTTTTGCCCCTAACATTTTGATATATCCGTATGAAATCAATAAGATTAATGCACTTCCATAAGGTGCTGCAGAAACAGCGTGAATTGCTTTCTCTCCTCCGGCTTTAATCACAGGACTTCCTGGTAAGAAAGGAACTAAATGTGCTCCCACACCGATAGGACCCATTCCAGGACCACCACCACCGTGAGGAATAGCAAACGTTTTATGTAAGTTTAAGTGACAAACATCTGCTCCAATGTTTCCAGGATTTGTTAATCCAACTTGAGCATTCATATTTGCACCATCCATATAAACTTGACCACCATTTTCGTGAACAATCGCTGTAATTTCACGGATACCTTCTTCGAATACACCATGTGTTGAAGGATACGTTACCATTAAACCAGCTAATGTATCTTTCAATTCAACCGCTTTTGCTCTCAATGCATCGATATCAATGTTTCCATTCTCATCACATCCAGTTACTACCACTTCAAATCCAGCCATTACAGCAGAAGCAGGGTTTGTACCGTGTGCAGAAGAAGGAATAATCATATGTTTACGGTTAAAGTCACCACGCGATTCGTGATACGCTTTGATAACCATTAAACCTGCATATTCTCCTTGAGCACCAGAGTTTGGTTGTAATGAAACACCAGCAAAACCTGTACACTCACTTAAATCTTTTTCTAATTCGCGGAACATTTCGTGGTATCCTTCTGCTTGTTCAACAGGACAGAAAGGGTGCATATTAGCGAAATTAGGATTTGTGATTGGCATCAATTCAGATGCAGCATTTAATTTCATTGTACAAGAACCCAAAGGAATCATACTATGAACCAATGACAAATCTTTATTCTCTAAACGTTTCAAATAACGCATCATTTGAGATTCAGAATGATGACTATTGAAAGTTGGGTGTGTTAAAATTGCATCCGTACGTAATTGGTTTGCAGTTAAAGCAGTTGCAGTAGTTTTTTCAAAAGCATTGTTTGTTTTTACTGCAATTTGAGCAAATACTCTCACTAACGTATTTAAATCTTCAGTTGTAATTGATTCACCAAAACTAATTGTAACCTGTGAATCATTTACATAACGTAGGTTGATTTCATTTGCTTCTGTTTGGTATTTTAACGTTGCTACGGAAACAGTTGAAGGTAATTCAACGAAAATTGTATCGAAATAAGCATCCGCTTTTACTGTATATCCTAAATTTTTCAATTCGTTTGCAACAGTAACTGCTTTGCTGTGAATATCAGAAGCAATTGCTTTTAACCCTTTTGGTCCGTGATATACAGCATACATACTTGCCATTACCGCTAATAAAGCTTGAGCCGTACAAATATTAGAAGTTGCTTTATCACGTTTGATATGTTGCTCACGTGTTTGCAATGCCATACGTAAAGCTAAATTATCATCTGCATCTTTGGAAACTCCAATAATACGCCCTGGAATTGTTCTTTTGAACTCATCTTTACAAGCAAAATAAGCAGCGTGAGGACCACCATATCCCATTGGTACACCAAAACGTTGTGCAGAACCTAATACAACATCCGCACCTAATTCACCTGGAGATTTCAATAACACCAATGACATAATATCAGCAGCAACCGCTACTTTTACTCCTGCTTCGTGTGCTTTTGTAGTAAACGCTCCTAAATCTTGTACACGTCCTAAAGCATCAGGATATTGAGTTAATGCCCCAAAGAAAGTAGCATCAAAAGCAAACGTTTCAGGATCAGCAATGACTAATTCAATCCCTAAATTTTCTGCTCTACCTTGAACTACTTCTATTGTTTGAGGGAAACAAAATTCAGAAACAAAGAATTTATTTTTTCCTTCTTTAATATCATTTCTTGAACGAGAATTGAACAACATAATCATCGCTTCAGACGCAGCAGTAGCTTCATCCAATAAAGATGCATTTGCAATTTCCATTCCTGTTAAATCCAAAATCATAGTTTGGAAATTCAACAATGCCTCTAAACGACCTTGTGAAATTTCCGCTTGATAAGGGGTGTATGCAGTATACCATCCTGGATTTTCTAACACATTTCTCAAAATCACTGAAGGTGTGATCGTATCGTTGTATCCTAAACCGATGTACGATTTAAATACTCTGTTTTTAGCACCTAATTGATTGATATGTGTTAAATATTCTTGCTCTGTTAACGCATCAGAAACATTCAATTCTCTTCCTAAACGAATTGGCGCAGGAACAGTTTTGTCAATAAGTTCTGCGATCGAATTTACTCCAATCTTCGCTAACATAGCTTGTTTTTCGGCATCATTTGAGCCTATGTGTCTTTCAGAAAATGCACTCATTTTATACTGCTTTAAATGTGGAACAAATATACGATGATTTAGATGAATTTTTTGGGATTTTCTCTAAACAATCTATTGGTATTTATTAACCATTCAAACACGAAATTGTTTTTAATTTTTTCACTTAATCCTCAAATCAATTTCTATTTAATGTAATTTTGATTGTATTCATTCGAAATTTAACTGTGTATGAAACTTCATTTAGAAGAATTCCCAACAATTCCTGTTGAAACTTGGAAACAACAAATCGCTAAAGAATTAAAAATAGAAAACACACCAGAAAATTTTCTTTACTCCAATAAAATTGAAGGATTAACACTGTCATTGTTGCCTGAAAATTACCCAACGATAGAAATTAACAATGACAAAAAAGTGGGAGATTGGGAAATTGGATACAGCATCATAGTAGAAAGTGGAAAGTGGAAAGATGCTAATGAAGAAGCACTTCAAGCATTGAATTTTGGTGCAAACTCGTTGACTTTCGAACTGAAAACAGATGAAAAAATCAATCTTGAAACAGTATTAAAAGAAATTGCGATTGAATACATTGATTTACATTTTAATAATCTAACTAAAACACAATCAGAACAAATAAGTCAATTCAAAAAAGAACACAAACACAAAAAAATAGTTATTAATAACGATGAAAATGGTACCGTGTTTATTTCTAGTTATGCCCTTCATAATTGTGGAGGAAATGCTCAACAAGAAATTGCCTATATATTAAGTGAATTAAATCAAGCTGTTACAAAACAATCTATTTCATCGCTTCACCTAGAACTGGGAATTGGCTCAAACGTTTTAATTGAAATAGCAAAGTTTAAAACAGTACGCATTTTAATAAATCAATTATTAGGCCAATACGATTTACAACCAACAATATACCTTTCTGCTAAAACCGGTTTCATTAACAAATCGTGTAAAGACCCACATACTAATTTATTAAGACAAACAACCGAAGCTTTTTCTGCAATTATTGGAAACGTGGACCAATTGATCGTAGTTCCTTACGACAATCTATTTATTCAAAAAGATACATTGTTTACATCAAGAATGGGAATTAATATATCAAATCTATTAAAGGAGGAAGGTAAACTTCAATTGGCTCACAACTCTTTTGAGGGGGCAAAATATATAAACCAGTACATTCATTTGATTGGAGATGCCTCTTGGAATTTATTCAATCAACTGGAAAACGAGGGAGGTATTACTTCAAATTCAGGCAAAGAACTTTTCGAAGAAATTGTACTTAAAACAAAAAATGAACGAATTCAATCTTTTAAAAATAAAGAATCAATCTTCATCGGAATAAATTCATTTGAAAACCCAACCACAATTAATAACCAATGGAACACGGATATTTTCGAAACATTTTTATCCATTCCACAACTTATTTTAGAACTTGCATAGTACGCCCGATATGAAAAATAAAATAGATTTTACACAAATAGATTGGAAATCAAATTTGTCAACTATTCAAGATAAAAAACACTTACAAAGTAATACTACTTCTGGATTTGCACCATTTTTAGGTGGCCCATATGCATCTATGTATACATCAAAACCGTGGACAGTCAGACAATATGCTGGTTTTTCAACAGCTGAAGAATCGAATGCTTTTTATAGAAGAAATCTTGCAGCGGGACAAAAAGGACTTTCTGTTGCATTTGATTTAGCTACTCACCGAGGATATGATTCAGATCATCCTCGCGTTATTGGCGACGTAGGAAAAGCAGGAGTAGCTATAGATAGTGTGGAAGATATGAAAATTCTTTTTCAAGATATTCCACTTGATCAAATGAGTGTATCAATGACAATGAACGGCGCAGTGATACCAGTATTAGCCTTTTTTATTGTTGCAGCAGAAGAACAAGGAGTATCTAAAGAATTATTATCCGGTACTATACAAAACGATATTTTAAAGGAGTTTATGGTACGAAATACCTACATCTATCCTCCTACTCCTTCTATGAAAATTATTGCTGATATTTTCGCTTACACCACGAAACATATGCCGAAATTTAACTCAATTTCAATTTCGGGCTATCATATGCACGAAGCTGGCGCAACAGCAGCACAAGAATTAGCATATACGATTGCTGATGGATTAGAATATATACGTGCAGGATTAAAAGTTGGGTTAAATATTGATGATTTTGCTCCAAGATTAAGTTTCTTCTGGGGAATTGGTATGAATCCCCTCATTGAAATCGCTAAATTGAGAGCAGGCCGTATTCTTTGGGCGAAAGTGGTAAAATCATTTAATCCAACCAAGGAAAAATCAATGGCATTGCGTACTCATTGTCAAACATCGGGTTGGTCACTTACAGAACAAGATCCGTTTAACAATGTAGCAAGAACCTGTATAGAAGCTTTAAGCGCAATTATGGGTGGAACACAATCATTACATACCAATTCATTAGATGAAGCCATCGCTCTACCAACTGATTTTTCAGCAAGAATTGCCCGTAATACACAGTTATTTATAGAACACGAAATTGGTTTAACAAAAACCATTGACCCTACTCAAGGAAGTGAAACAATTGAAATGTTAACAGAACAACTTTGCAATGAAGCTTGGGAACTAATGCAGGAAATTGAATCGCTTGGAGGTATGACAAAAGCGATTGAAGCAGGGATTCCAAAAATGAGAATAGAGGAAGCAGCAACAACTAAACAAGCAAAAATAGATTCGTTCGAAGAAATTATTGTAGGTCTTAATCGTTATACGTTTGAAAACGAAACGGAATTAGATACACTTGAAATTGACAATACACTTGTGAGGGAATCTCAATTACAAAGACTAGCAACAATAAAATCAACTAGAAACCAAGAAGCTGTTTTTAAAACATTAACAAAACTAGAAAACATCGCAAAAACGGGCGAAGGAAATTTACTTGAAGCAGCAGTAAATTGCGCCAGAGAAAGAGCTACATTAGGAGAAATATCATCAGCATTAGAGAATGTGTTTGGAAGATACCAAGCAAAAACACACAGTATTCAAGGAGTTTATGCTAAAGGAGTTATGAAAAATGAATCATTTCTAAAAGCCAAAGAACTGGCAGATAAATTTGCAACATTAGAAGGAAGAAGACCGCGTATTCTGGTAGCAAAAATGGGGCAAGATGGACACGATCGAGGAGCGAAAGTAATTGCAACATCTTTTGCCGACATGGGATTTGACGTTGACATCAGTCCACTTTTTCAAACACCAGAAGAGGTTGCAAAGCAAGCAATCGAAAATGATGTCCACATATTAGGAGTTAGCTCTTTGGCTGCTGGTCACAAGACTTTAATCCCAGCCGTAATTGAAGAACTGAAAAAATACGAACGTGATGATATTATGGTAATTGCAGGTGGAGTAATCCCTTCAAAAGACTATGACTTTTTATATGAAAAAGGAGTGTTTGGTGTGTTTGGGCCTGGTACAAAAATCCCTGAAGCGGCAATATCTATCTTAGAATTGTTAATAAAGAGTGTAGAATAAATGATAGAAACGTATTAATATTTTTCTAATTTCGAAACCAAATAATCCTGTAAAATGAAAAAGTATTTATTGATTTTAACCCTTATTTTTTGTGCATCAAAGTTTTATGCCCAACCTCCTGTTTACAATGATTTATTAATCTTATATGTAGATGGTAATTATAAAAAACTTGCAGCAAAGGCAGAGAAATATACTTTGAAAGAAGAAACTAAAAATGATCCATATGCTTATTTATGGACTGCAAAAGCATTATTCAAAATTTCACAACAAAATGAACAAGATGAAATGTACAAAAATGCGTACAAAGATTGTATTAGTTTTTTAGCAAAATGTGTTAAGAAAGATAAAACGAGAGAAGTTTACGATAAGGAAAAGGACTTTTTTCATGAAGTAAAAAATTCTTTAATTGAAAATGCAATTAACGAATACACATCGAAAAATTATAAAAAAGCGCAGGATTTTTGTAAAAAAATACTTACAATTTTCCCAGAAGATATTCCTGCAAAATTTATGGAAGCAGCTTGTAAATTTCAACAAAAAGATATACCTGGAGCGACTACTGTTTGGAATGAGAATCAACGTTCTTTTGAATTAATAAGCACTTTAGAAGGATGGTCTGAAAAAGAAAAAGAGTTTTTAAGGTTAGCTGTAATGGAAACAATGAAATGCTTTAAAGAAAATAAACAATCTGAAAGAGGAAAAATGATCGGAGATCGAGCTAAAATTTGGTTTACTGATGATGATTTTAAACTTTTGCTAAATACTTTTTAAATAAAAAAAGGGGCTTAATTGCCCCTTTTTTATTTTCCATTCACTTTCCAAACTTCAATGTATTCATTCACATTTCTTGGGTTTAAATCGTGAACTATTTTATCTATTAAACTTGGCTCACATATTTTATGCAATTTCATTAATGGATATTCTTTTTTATAAAATTGAATTCTTTTAGTTAAATCACCTTTTCCAGCAAAGAAAATATAATCAATTTTTGGTTTAATCGAGTCACTGACTAAAGTTGTTTTTTCCAAAAAGCTAGCATGCCATTTATTCCCATAGAATTTTGGCATTAAGGAAATAGAAGCGTCACCTGAACCTTCCATCAAAATAGCAGGATTAGATTTTGGTTCATTATAAATAGAATACATAGCATTTATTCTAGAATATTTTGTTGACATAATTGTAAAAAAACAAACTAAAAAAACATTAAGTCCCCAAAAAATTTTAAATGATATGCTCCAAAATGAATTCCAAAATTTACGTTCTTTTAATTTTTCGAAACCAATTACCCCAAGAATGATAAAAAAGGGTAAGATCGATAAAATAAAACGCTCTTGTCTATTAGGGTAGAAAGTATGAAACAATAAAAAAAGCATCGTAGGAAGAAATAATAACATTGAATTTTTATAACTCCTAAAGAAACCAATACCAATTAAAATTCCAAATGGAAATAATAGCACACCAAATAAAACATAGAAATACATAAAATAATTGGTGTTAGGCAAATATTGAGTCCCTTGATTCATATTATAAGTAACATAACTCCAGAATTCAGCAAAGGGATACCCCCAAATAAAAAAATCTACGACTCCTTGAGTAATTATAAATGAAATAACATTCCCTAAACTAAAATAGTAAAATTCTCCCCAAGACTTTTTTGATAGAAAATAAAAAGCTAATCCAACCGAAAAAATTCCTATTTGGTATCTTAAAGAAATTGCAATGCCACACATTACACCTGCAAGTAAAAGGTTTTTTTTATTAAATCTATCATCCTTTAGCACGAACCAAATGCCCCACATTAAAAAAGGAATAGCCACCATTTCGACAAGATTTCGAACAGACATAAAAGGCATTAACCATAACAGTGCTAAAATCCATCCCACTATTACAGCATTTTTTCTTGTAGAAATTTGTTGGGTAATTCTAATCCCAAAATAAACAACCAAAGTAGATAACAAGGCGTGAATTATTCGATTCACTACCATCAACCCTTTGGGATTGACAAAACCTATAAACTTACAAAAAGCGAAAAAAAGATAATTCAAACCTACATATGTAAAACTATGTCCTTCTGGTTTTCCTGTACTACCTTCTGTCCAAGGTAACCAATGATTATAATCGTAGTTATTTGCCCACGATGCAGATGCCTCAATCGTTAAAAAATGATCATCATGCATTCCGTAACCTTCCGAAAAAACAGCCGCAATTAACCTGAAAATCAATCCAACAAAAACAATGGTTTTAAAATTGTTTAAATCTATTTTATTTAGCATTTTACTTTTTTCAGAGATTAATGATTTTTAGTGATATCTAAAATTTCAAGTTCGAAAATCAAATCAGAATAAGGAGGTATAATAGACACTCCTTTTTGTCCGTATCCAAGAAAATATGGAATATATAACGTAACTACACCTCCTTTACCAACAATAGATAAACCTTCTTGAAACCCTTGAATTAAAGACTGTTCTTTGAACATGATATCAAAAGGAGTATTTCTATCTCGAGATGAATCAAACTTATCATTGTTAAACAACATACCTATATAATGCATTGAAATTTTATCTCCTTTTTGAACATGTGTTGTATCACCAAAATTAGAAACCACATATACTAAACCTGAAGCAGTTTGAATTAATTTAGGTTTAGGCACAAAACATCTTTTAAAAAAAGAATAAGATTTTCTTTCATTATCAAGTTTATTTTTAACTGATTGTAAGAAATAGGCTTTGTAGTCATCTATAGATAATGTTGTTGCTTTATCATGTTGTTCTTTTAATACTTTGTTTCGCGTATTTATCTTATTATAATGTTCTGCAAACACTTTAGATGGATTATATTTTTTATATTGTTTACCAATACGTAAAATAACAATACTGTCTATTACATCATTTTGAGCTATTGAATCAACAACATTTTGCCCCTCTATTACATGTCCAAAAACGCTGTGCTTATTGTCTAACCATGGAGTTTTTGTATGAGTAATAAAAAACTGACTTCCATTTGTATTTGGACCAGAATTTGCCATTGACAGTATTCCTGGACCTTCATGTTTTAAATCTGTATGAAATTCATCATAGAATTTATACCCTGGATCTCCTGAACCATTGCCTGAAGGGTCACCTCCTTGAATCATAAAATCTTTTATGACTCTATGAAATTTAATTCCATTATAAAAAGGAGACTTAATTTCCTTTCCCATAATATTAGAATTACCTTCAGCTAAAGCTACAAAATTAGCAGAAGTCATTGGAGCTCTCTCTACTTCTAACATCAATAATATCTTTCCCTTTGTTGTAGAAATACGTGCGTAAACACCGTGTTTCAATGATTGTGAAATTGATATAGA
>JBILUY010000034.1:0-18165 GCA_044370735.1 Crocinitomicaceae bacterium
AAAAGGATGAAGTACATATGCTCCAGTGAATTGACCTGTAATATTTTTTACGTCTGATTGACGATCTCTTTCTGTTTTTAACGATGCTGCTTTTTTGTAATTCTCCACAGCTTCTTTGAACTCTTCATTAGTAATTTCATCTACCAATGGATGCTCTGGTGCTAACACCACAAATGAAACCCCAAAAACGGTATCAGGACGTGTTGTAAATACTTCGATAGTATTATCTGATAATTTGCAATCTGCAATCTGGAATTTTAATGAACAACCAGTAGATTTTCCAATCCAGTTGCGTTGAATATCTTTTACAGAATCTGTCCAATCCAAAGTGTCTAATCCAGTCAATAAGCGTTCAGCATAAGCTTTGATTCGCATTGACCACTGACGCATTAATTTTTGCTCTACCGGGTGACCACCACGTTCAGAAACTCCGTTTACAATTTCGTCATTCGCAAGTACGGTTCCTAATTTAGGACACCAGTTTACCCAAGAGTCTGCCAAAAAAGCCAATCTGTAGGTTTGAAGAATGTCTTCTTTTTCTTTAGCAGTAAATTCTTTCCACTCTTCAGCGGTAAAAGTTGTTTCACAATCTGAACAAGCATTTATATTTCCATTTCCTTCTTTTTCGAAAGTAGAAATTAAAGTAGAAATTCGTTCTGCTTTGTTTGTTCTATTATCGTAATAGCAGTCAAATAATTGTGCGAAAATCCATTGAGTCCATTTATAATATTCAGGACTTGATGTGCGAACTTCTCTCGACCAATCAAATGAAAAACCTACGTTATCTAATTGTTGACGGTAACGCGCGATATTTTCTTCCGTTGTGATAGCAGGATGTTGCCCTGTTTGAATAGCATATTGTTCTGCAGGCAAACCAAACGAATCATACCCCATTGGGTGAAGCACATTATGACCAGTTAATCGTTTATAACGAGCATAGATATCAGAAGCGATATATCCAAGTGGGTGACCTACATGTAAACCTGCACCAGATGGGTAAGGAAACATGTCTAACACATAATATTTAGGTTTTTCAGAGTTTTCCTCTGCTTTGAATGTTTGATTTTCAGCCCAAAACTTTTTCCATTTGGACTCGATTTCGCGAAAATTATATTCCATGAATAGGTTGATTGACAAAATTGAACCTCAAAGATACATTATTTGTACAAGGAAGAAACAACCAAATTATATCAAATACGTCTTGTGAATGCATAAAATTTATTCTCATAGTATTCATATAGGATATTATGATTATTTTAACTCAAAAATTTTTTGATATGAAGTTTTTCCTTTTTGTTTTGTTTGGATTATTACTATCGAGTGTATTTTCTCAAACTATAGATTATACAAATGTTAGACCTGGTGAAAGCGTTGAATATTGTACTTCTCACAAGAAACTTCAGGAGTTATTGAAAGATCCTGAATATAAAAGACAATTTGAAGCTGATCAAGAACAACTTAATCAAGAAGAAATTGAATACAGGTCAAACAGTCGTAAAAGAGGAACAGTATATATTATTCCAGTGGTTTTTCATGTTTTGCATAGTGGTGGGGTTGAAAATATCTCAGATCAACAAATTTTTAATGCTTTAGCTATTTTAAATCGAGATTTTAGATTATTAAATGAAGACGCTCAAGATGTTCATTCAGATTTTAAAAATCTACCTGCAGATGCTGAAATTGAATTTAGAATGGCAACGATTGCTCCTAATGGTGCATGTTTTAATGGTATTACTAGAACATATACAACTGATACTACAACTAACGGAAGTAAACAAGTAACTCTAATTAAAAATGGAAATAATGTTTACAAAGGAGAATGGACAGGAAATAAATACATGCATATTTTTGTTTGTAAAGCAATTGGAGGAGCTGCAGGTTATACTTATAGACCTCAAGGTTCAGGAAGTAGTATGACTAATGGTATTTGGATATTACATAATTATGTTGGTAGTATTGGAACTGCAAATGATTTAACAAGTAGAGCGTTAACACATGAAGTAGGGCATTGGTTAAATTTAATGCATACTTGGGGGGGGAATAATAGTCCAGGAAATAGTTCTAGTTGTTCAGATCCAAATCAGGATCAAGTTTCCGACACTCCTCCTACAATAGGTGTAACTTGGTGTAATTTAGAAGAAAATTCATGCGGAACTAGAGCAAATGTGGAGAATTATATGGATTACTCATATTGTAATAAAATGTTCACACCCGGTCAGGTTACTCGTATGAAAACAGCTCTTCAATCAACCGTAGGAGGAAGAAGTACAGTATGTAGTGCAAATAACTTAAAAGCAGTGGGTGTAACAACACCTAAACTATGTGGAGCTGATTTTATTCTTGACCGTAAAACAATTTGTCCTGGAAATGCTGTGAATTATACTGACTTATCTTTTAATACACCTACATCTTGGTCTTGGTCATTTCCAGGAGGAACACCTTCAACATCTACAGAAAAAAATCCGGTGGTAATCTATAATACTCCTGGTTTATATTCAGCTTCACTTACAGTTTCTAACGGGGTAAATTCATTGACATATAAAATGGATACAGCTGTAATTGTTATGAATACATCTCAAAAAATTCCATTTTTAGAGAGTTTTAATTATAAAAATTTATCTGAAAATAGTTTTTGGGCCATAAACAATGTTCAATCAAATAAAGGATTCGAAGTATATACAGGGAAAGGTTATACTGATACAAAATGTCTTTTCCTAAATAATTTTGCTGACAAAGGAAAAAGTTCGGATGAATTAATTTCAGGAAGTATCGATTTATCAGGTGTCAAAAACGCGAATGAAATTACAATTCAATTTAGATATGCGTATGCTAAATCATCTAGTTCAAATTTAGAAGTTTTAAGACTTTCTCTTTCCGATAATTGTGGAGATACTTGGTTGGTTAAAAAGTCGGTAACATCTTCTTCTTTATCCGATATTACTTCTACATCTTCATGGTATCCTACTACAGAAAGTGATTGGAAAGTATTTACTTTAACAGGTATTTCGAGTAATTATTGGACAAAAGATTTTAGGATAAAAATTGATTTTCAAGGGAATGGAGGGAATAATTTGTTCATTGACGATATTAATATTTATCCTTCTGCACCGTCAAATGATATAGTGTTAGGAATTGAAGAATTTAATCAAGGAATTATAAGTATTTCTCCAAATCCTGTTGATGATAAATTAACTTTGTCTATTTCAAAAGATAATATTCAAATGAAATCGTATCAAATTCTTGATTTAACAGGTAAAGTAATTGTGAATGAAAGTTTAGTAAATCAATCTGATTTTACAAAGTTTGAAATTCAAACTTCAAATCTAGTTGAGGGTGTTTATTTGTTAAAATTAGAATCAAACGAAGGTACGATATCAAAACAATTTGTAGTTAAATAAAGATTTAGTCTTCAGAGCCAATTATACTCAAGTAGGATTGCTTATATTTGCACAAAAATCACGATTATGTCAGATAATTCTAGAATTTCAACATCAAAAGCACCAAAACCAGTTGGTTTATATCCACATGCAAGAAGAGTAGGAAACCTATTATTTTTATCAGGAGTTGGTCCACGTACTGCAGGTTCAGATGATACAGATTCTCAAGTTCCTGGATTGAAATTAGATAAAAACGGTAATTTCTTGGAATTTGATTTTGAAGCTCAATGCAGAAGCGTATTTGAAAACGTAAAAGTAATATTAGAAGAATCAGGTTCTAGCTGGGAAAATTTAGTTGACGTTACTGTTTTCTTGGTAAATATGAAACGTGATTTTCATACTTATAACCGTTTGTATGCAGAGTATTTCAAAGATAATTTACCTTGCAGAACAACGTGTGAAATTAACTCATTGCCTACACCAATCGCTATTGAGTTAAAGTGTATCGCTACTATCGATTAATTTTTATACTATGTTAGGTTTTATTATTCGCTGTATACTTACTGCAGCATCGTTGTTTTTAACGGTTTATTCCTTTGGAACTGGTCATTGGGGATGGGGAATTGTGATGATTTTCGTAACTGCTTTAGTTGTGTTGACTTTCTTTAGAAATGTGTATATGATTATGGCATTGAACCAAATGCGTGTAGGAAATCAAGAAAAAGCACACGATTATATTAAAAAAATTACACGTCCTGATTTGTTGCCTAAAAAACAGCACGCTTATATTTTGTATTTAAAAGCAATGATGGGTGTACAAGAAATGGGTTTTGCTAAAAGCGAACAATTGATGCGTACCGCGCTTCAAATGGGATTGAGAACAAAGCAAGATAATGCTATGGCTCGTATGCATTTAGCTGGTTTAACTGCGCAAACAGGAAGAAGACAAGAAGCTTTATCATTATTAAGTGAAGCAAAAAAATTGGATGAAAATGGTATCTTAAAAGATCAAATTTCGATGATGAGAGACCAATTAACAGGAGCAGTTCCTTCTAAAAATCAAATGCGTATGGCTCAGATGCATAAGGGAAGAATTAAAACTCCTAGAAAAAGATAGACAGTTGTCCAAAAAGTGTCAACACTTCGTTATTCTCGATTTAAAAATGCTCATTTACTTTAGTAAACTCCACTTTTTTCATCTTCGAATGCCTTGTTTTGACATTTTTTAACCAACTTTTAATTATTGAAAAGAGTGGATCGAAATTTCGTCCACTCTTTTTTTATTATTAAAACTAATCACTAATCACTAATCACTAATCACTAATCACTAACTTCTACTAACCAAATTTCGATATAAGCTACTTCCAATAATCAACCCCCACACATATACCCAATCAGGAAAAACAATCCACGTAGAAATTCCAAGTAACAATCCAATTACTCCAATTATTAACAAGAATAGTTTGATATGTTCATGCCACAAACTTTGTATTTGAGTTGTTTCGTATGCTTTAGGGAGTAGAAAAGTTAAACGATAAATTGAATAGCCCCCGAAAATTAATAATGGAAAAAGTAAAATCCATTGTGGTAATCCCATGTCTTTGTGCATCAAGAATTGTTTAAATTGAAATCCTAAATCTGTTTTTGGATATATCTGATAAATCAAATAATACAAAAGAAAAAAAGTAATGAGGTAACCAATCAAAATCAATGAGATGTGAATAAAGGGCCATTGTTTTGTTTGTTGGTGTTGATTGATTTTATGTGTTTTAA
This sequence comes from Crocinitomicaceae bacterium, assembly GCA_044370735.1. GTDB lineage: Bacteria > Bacteroidota > Bacteroidia > Flavobacteriales_D > Crocinitomicaceae > CANHVK01. The sequence goes on from JBILUY010000034.1 coordinate 5,151, forward strand.
CAAATGTAAAAATGGTTGAAATTAACACATCAAAGATGTAGAAAAATAAGATGAAATAGATATTCCAATCCCAAAAATAATACCCTAAAAGAGGAATGGATAAATCTCCAATTAATTGAATATATCTACTTTGTTGATTCATCGTAATCTATTTGCTTCAATTCTTGAAATCTCGAAATTAGGATTGTATCGTAGAGCAGTACTGAAAGCACGCATAGCATCTGCTTTTCTACCTTGTGCTGCATAACATAATCCTAAGTTATGCCATCCTTTTACAAATTTAGGTTGTAACTGAATGGCTAAATCGTAAAAATGTACAGCACTATCAATTTGATTTTGTTCAAATTGTTTGATATATCCTTGATTAAAAAGTGCCAAGTAATATTTTGGTTTTACTTCTAATAAGTGACGGTAAGCGGCTAATGATTCATCAAATTTACGTTGTTGTTGCAAACTATAAGCTACACCATATAAAGCATCTACAGAAGTTGGTTTTAATTCTGTTGCTGTTTTAAAATATTCTACTGCAATAGGGTCATTATCTTCTGAATAAAGATAGCCAAGTGCCAAATATCCTTCATAAAATATTGGGTCTTGTTGTACCGCAGTTTCATAAGAAGATTTAGCTAATTTACGATTTCCAAGAGCTAAATAATTCGTTCCTTTTAAAACATATGCATCTCTATATTTAACATCTATTCGAAGGGCAGTATTTATATATTGAAATGACTTTTCAAAATCTTTATTAAATGTATATGTAGATGCTAAGGCTACATACATACGTTTGTTTCCTGGATGACTTTTAATTAAATGTAGAAAATGCTTTTGTGCTTGATCCACATCGGATACTCCTCGGTCTGCTTTATTGTTTAGAGCATTGGCATATAAAAAGCGAGCTTCCCAATTTGTACTATCTAAATGAAAGGCTTTAGCACCATCAGCTAATGCTCCATAAAAGTCATATTTATCAAATAATTTATTTCCACGTGATACGAGTAAAGGAACGCTATCCGGATAGATTTTGATTAAACTATCTAGGTTTTTTAGGGTGAGTTTTACAGTATTCTTTTGTTGTTTTGTTTCACAGTTTGTAAAAAAGAATAATGCTAATAGGGGTAGTACAACAATCAGTTTTTTCATAAATCAGTTCATTATTTTCGTTTCCAAATATACGCATCTAAAATGTAGTGTACGACTTGTGGCATAATCAAAAGAGGAATAACGAATGCTAAAATTTGACTATCTTCAATATTTTGAGTGAAATACATCCAACCAAAAGTTTCACTGTGTTCTCTCCAAACAAAAGTATCCCAAAAACCTTCTTCTAAATAAGCCATACAGAATATAATGCCAACAAATAAAAGTATGCCAGCTTTTCCGTAAATACGTTTTAAAATCGGTTCGTCAGTTTTTTGACCATTTTTTCTTTCTGATAACCAAACTAATGCAAAATACGGAATTCCATGCCCCAATACATTTACCAATGAAAAGGTAAAATCATTGTTTATGACCAATATCGAAACATACCAAGCAAAACCAGTGCTTATTGTCAAAAGAATTCGTCCCCAGTTCCAACTTGCTAATGTTAGCTTTTCTTGGAATTCGAGATACAAATAAGTCAAAATATTCAACCCTAAAAGGACTGTAAAAAAAGGTTCTAATTGAGGTAAATTCCAATACTTGAAATCTCCTTTTTGCATCCAGTTAAAGTTTTGTTGACCACGACAATGCCAGATTAAAACTGGGATTACAGTACAGGAATAAATTGTGATGTTTAAAACAATTCGTTTCCATTTACTCTCTTCAGGCACACGCGTGTACAACCTAAAAAATCCATATTGTTGTCGAATGAAATGATAAACAGCAAAATAAGCCAGTAAACTCCAAAATAAATAACTACTCATTGAATAAATAAAAATCCCTCCAAGCCATACAATAAAAGGAAAAATTTTCATTTTAGTCCCTAAAGATTTCCAAGCCTCTTTTTTAAAATACGTTTTGTAAACAATTGCATAAACGTGTGTTACATCAACCAATAAGACAATCAATACCCAAGAAAGAGGGAAAATTTCTGTTTCTTGACTTTTTAGAAAAGTACTAGGTAGAAAAAAAACTGCCAAAGCAGGAATAAGTTGTGGTGCAATAAACCACCACCAATCAAATTGCGCCGATTTAATCCATTTTGTCATCCTTTATTACTTATTTCATTTGCAACCTTTAACCCTCTAGCAAATCCTTCTTCAAACACTGAATATCCCGCGTAATCGGTATGTACTAATTTTACCCGATTTAGGAGATATTCATTTTCCTTAAATTTCAACTGTTGAGCAAAACTTCCCGGATAAGGCGTCACCATTCCGTGTCCCCATTGTTGAAATTCAATAGATTCAATATATTCTTCAATGTCAGGATGCATTCCTTTTAATTCAGTGATAACTCGCCCTTTCATTTCATCTTCCGTCATAGAGTACATACGATTTCTCTCTTCTTCAGGAGATAATGTATCAAATGCCAAATAAACACTGATTACATATCGTTCTTGTACTAATTTAAAAGATTGATGTTGATTGTATATATATCCTAATCCTTTTGTTTTATATTGAACATTATCCCAAGCTAAATCCAATCCATTTCCTAGTGGAATTTGTTTTAAAACAACGGAAGAAACCAACCAAGGATGATGTTTATAATCCAATGAGATGCTTGTTTGTAAGGAAGATTTTAAAATATGTTTTGTAACATAAGAAGGACAAGAAAGTACAACGTAATTTGTTATGTACTTTGTAAAAGAGTGATTTTTTGGATAATAAATTACTGACTCTATATGTGTTGAAGTTTCAGTTACTGAAACAACGATGGCATTATTCTCTATGTTATTTTTTAGGTCTTTAGATAAAATGGATACTAATTTTCCATTTCCTTCTGGCCAAGTTAACACGTTGGACGGAATGGTATTGGCAGGATTTGCTTTTCTACCAGCAAAATAATTTATACCTGCCCATGCTGATACTTTATCATATCCAGCTCCAAAATCATCACGACAACAATAATCTAAAAACCATCTTAATTCCTCCGAATGATATCCTTCTTGATTTAAAAAAGTTTCAAAGGTTATTGTGTCATATTTAAGCGGAATTTCAACGTCATTACTAGAATCAATTAATGGTATATTAAACACATATTTACCATCGGATCCTTTCAAATTTTTGAAGGTATCCATCTGTTCAAAAAATCGCTGTATTTCTTTTGAAATTTCTTTTGAAAGTCCATAGGAAGGAACTAATCCTTCTTGAAAAGTTCCACGGTACCATAGACGTTCATCTGGTGCGTGACACAAATGTTCTTCATTATAAATGATTTTTCCATCATTTTGAATTCCAGTGATTAAACCAATTTCTTTTAGAAAGTTTATTAAATCTAGATTTTCAGGGTTCGGTAAAGTTAAGTAGTGGGCACCTAATGGAAATTTTGAATACTTATTTTCACCATTTCCTGAATTTCCTCCTATAGTATCATTCAGTTCAACTACCAAAAAATCACGGTATCCGTTTTTATTAAGTTGATACGCTGTACTCAATCCAGATATACCTCCTCCTACTATTAAAGTTCCAATAGTTTTGGTTTCAATGTTTTCAGGTATTTGAATCGGTTTACGTAAAAGGTGTCCACGATTTTTATTAGCTCCTAGAATACTTGTTTTGATCGTATGTTTACTTCCTGAACAGCTTACGATTTGTGGTGCTAAAGCAAATCCTGCACCAATTGTACCTATGTAGCGTATGAATTTTCTCCTCTCCATATTAATAAACGTCTCCCCATTCTCTCTCAAACATAGAAATCAAGATTTGATTTTCTAATCGGTTGACAACGTTTGATTTGAAATACATATCTTTTGGGAAATTTCGCATCAATGAAAATTCATTTTCAGTATAGAATTTTAAGTCTTTTGGTAAACGTTTTGTATGAAGTGCATCCGTATTTTGTCCAAAAAAGATAAATCCCCATTCCCCAAAAGAAGGAACATAACAATGATAAGGAACTGTACTCATCTTGGTTTCTTTGATGGTATTTTCAACACACCAAAATGATTCCTTCGCATTTAAGGGAGAGGTGCTTTGCATTACTACCTTGGTGTTAAAATGCATCGCACGTTGTAACGCTCTAAAAAAGGAAAGGGTATATAATTTCCCTACAGAATAATTAGAAGGATCTGGAAAATCGATAATTATTACGTCAAATTTCTTTTGATTAATCTCTCGTAACCATCGGAATGCATCAGCGTTGATGACGTGTACTTTTTTGTTAGAAAACGAACCCTGATTCAGTTTACTTAAAATTTTATGTTCCTTGAAGATACGAGTAAGATTTGGGTCTAAATCGATCAGAGTAATGTCTTGAACTCCTTTGTATTTTAAAATTTCTCTAACGGCAAATCCATCACCTCCACCAAGTACTAAAACGTGTTTAATAAATGGAGCAGTTGACATTACAGGATGAACCAAGGCTTCGTGATAACGGTATTCATCTTTAGAATTAAATTGTAAGTGATTATTTAAGTAAAGACTGTAATGATCGTGTGTTCGTGTTATTGCAATTTTTTGATAACTAGTTTGTTTTGAGTAAATAATCGATTCTCCGAAAATCTCACTTTCACTTAATCGGGTAATGGTGTTTGAAAAAACAAAAACTATTAATAAGGCAAAACTCGCAATAATACCTTGTACCCAATATTTCATTTGTCCTTTTATTTCGTGTTTGAAATAATGAACTAGGTAAAGCGCTAATCCAATATTAAATAATCCAAAAAGGACAGAGGTACGGATTACATTTAGTTTTGGAATTAATAAAAGTGGAAATAGGATAGAAGCTAAAAGAGCTCCTACATAATCGTAAGTAAAAACATAGGAAACTAAATCTTTAAACGATACTTTTTGTTTGAGTACACGCATTATAATCGGAATTTCCATTCCAACAAAAATTCCTGTAATTGCAATTAAACCATATAAAACGACTAAAAAGTAGGCCCCGTAACTGAAAAAGACAAACATAATTGCGCTACTCAACCCTCCAACAATTCCCGTTATGATTTCAATTTGAATAAATCGTTCTAATAGCTTGTTTCGAATAAATTTGGATAAATATGAACCAATACCCATTGAAAATAAGTAGGTTCCAATGATGGTCGAGAATTGTGTGACGGAATCTCCTAACAGATAACTAGCAAGTGTTCCAGCAACTAATTCATAAATTAGCCCACACGTCGATATGACGAATATGGTTATTAATAGTAAATATTGCATAGTAGAAATTAGTGAATCGCTGAAGCAATGATAATCGCAATAGCAATCATAAATCCAGTTGCCATAATTGCTAACGCATTGTTTCTATTTTCAGAAATTTCTTTCCAAAGGTTTAAAACAGTAATTTTTTCAATGATTACAAAAGAAACTACAAGGACAAAAATCCCTAAAAATGAATAGATTAATGATCCGTATATTGCGTCCATATTGATGAATAAATGTAACATAGTATTTAATTTTAAGTTTATTATTTATGATGAGCACTTGGATGAGGTCCAGATGCTTTCCAAGTTGTACCACCTTCTGGTTTGAATAATTTAAATCCACCTATTTCACCCCAACAAAATAGAACAAAAAGAACCGATATAAGTATCGCAAATATTTTAATTTCTTTATTCTTCTTTTTCTTTATCATCTTTTTTCTTCTAAATTATTGTAAGTAATATTAAATAAGAAGATTAATCCACCGAAAATAACTATAAGTATTCCAAAATTCCAATTAGTTGGATAGGAGTCATAAACGGTCATATTAAAAGGTAAGTAACTGTCAACGTCAGATGTAACAAATTTGGATTTTATGTGGTATTTTCCACCAGGAACACCAGATAAACATACCTCGGAAATTGTTGACCCTTCAGACCAAGAATAGCCATTATCGACACCAGAATAATATTCTATGCCAAGCGCGATTTCTCGTTCTTCACCAGTTGATTCATTGACTAATGTGATTTGATCTTCCACCCAACTATTACTTACATCAGATTGTGCATTGAATTGTAAATAATGATTAGCGATATTGTCCTCCAAAACAAACGAATTTGAAATGTATTCGTTCCCGCTAATAATTTTATCTACGTTTTGAATGACAAGAATATTTTCATTTGAAAAAATATGGAAAAGAATAAAGAAAAAGGTTAAAATTCCAACTCCAACCATTCCATAAAAGTTCACTTTCTTTTTGTCTAACCCCCATAAAATAGGTTGTGCCATTCCCATTACTTCTGAAGAAGGATAACTAAAAGTTTGACTTGGAAACATAGCACGCATTTCATCTAGGGAGACATAATATCCACTAAATAATTCGATGGTTTTATCTTTGTTTAATTCCATTGAAATTAAATAGGGGGGAGCAATAAAATCAGCACAATATACATCACTGATATTGATTGCATCGTATGGAAATTCTCCTGTGATTGCTATGGTATTGGTGTAATTAAACTCATATCGCTCAAACTCGTATCCTTCGAATTCAAAGTTATGGCAGTTTTTATCTAATTTTTTACGTAATGGTTTGTAGGTTTCGTCTTCTTCTGGAATAAATTTTAAATAATGAAAATGACCTAAATATTCGGATAAAATATGACCATCACCTGTTTCATCAACCAAATGATATTCAGTCCATCTTGAAGTTCGGTTTTTTTTAAGAGCAATCCCAACAACAGTTATTTTTTTTCCTTCAAACGTTCCTTCAGCATACAGTTTTAAAGAAGCATAGGAGGTTTTCCAATTGTTTTTTAATCTTTTATAATCATCTTCTAAATTTTTAGATGAAATACGATTGCAGGATGGACAAGCAAACAGCACATAATCATTCGGTTGATAGAGTTTAGTAACAGTATCACAATGAAAACACGTAATTGAAGGTGTAGATTGATTATGAGTGGTTAGTTCGTTCATTTAGAATGAAAAATGAAAGGTCGAATTTACTCAATTTTTAGTTGTTCTGTAAACTAGCACGATATAATTTTAATTCTTCCCAAGTAAATGCGTCCCCCACCTGTTCTTTTAAAGGGGTTAATGATTGTTCGTGGTAGTCTTCAAATATATTTTCAAGCGCTTTCAATTTTTCTTTTTCCATTACTTCTGAAATTTCGATTTCTCCACTTTGAATTAAACGGGTGAAATGAGAATAAATGGTTCCTTCAGACATAACGCGTTCTGCGGCAATCATCGATATTGTTTTCCCTTCTCTGAATAATTCTAACGTAATTTCATAGGTAGATTTTTTGACCTTCTCTTTATCTTGTTTCTTTTCTTTCTTTTTTATCGGTTGTTGTGGTTCTTCTTCTTCAACTTCAACTAGTAAGTCACCCTGAGCCTGTCGAAGGGCAGATTTTATTCGTTCGAGGATGTCTGCTTTATAACCCAAAATTTCGGGTGTCCAAGTAGATTCTTTTGTTATTTCTTCGTTGTTTATTAATCGTTTTACCACAAGAGAACAACGTTTCAATCCCATCAATAAGGCAAAATGAATGTCATCTAATTCCTCTAATTCTTCGATGTAGGCTTTCATCTTGCGAATACGTTTCATTTCTTCCCCTTTTTTTAGGGTACTGTAGGCACAATTTTCGAGGGGTTTTATAAAATATTGATTTGCAGCCTCTATACGTTCAAGTAAAAAAGGAAGATTAACAGGACGTTGAGAACACAATTTATGAAGTTGTTGAATGAACTTTTCTGCAGGTTGCACCAAGGTTTGTATTACTGCGTATTGTTGGTTTGACCACGTACGTTGTTTTCCCTTATCACTTTTAGATCCTAAATTTAGATAACTCGCATCGTGAATACGCCAAGCCGTAGCTAAATCTCTAAAATCATAGGAATGGGTAAGTAATTTATGAATGTAATGAATGGTATCTTCAGATAGATAATTATTTAATTGACTTTCATCCGGTTGCTGTGTAGTGTAAGACATTACCTGTCTGTCGTTTTCCAACCCATTTAATTGTATTGGATTTAACAACACCAATCCATCTAAACTGCGTAAACGAGAAAGTGCAACATAGGCTTGTCCAGGAGCAAATACTTGAGAAACATCCAAAATGGCTTTGTCAAAGGTTAATCCTTGGCTTTTATGAACGGTGATAGCCCATGCTAATTTAATGGGATAGTGAACAAATGTCCCAAGTACTTCTTCTTTGATTTCTTGTGTTTTATCGTCTAAACTATAGCGTATATTTTGCCATTCATAGCGTTCTACTTCGATGATTTTATCCTCTTCTGGAAAATACACAAAAATTTCTTCTATCGAAAGGCTATGAATTACACCTGTTTTTCCGTTATAGTAGTTTTTTTCGAAAGACAAATCGTTTTTGATAAACATCACCTGTGCTCCGACTTTTAATTCTGTTTTCACATCAATTGGATGCATATGAGGTGGAAATTCTCCGGTGATTTCGGCTTCGTAGAACCACGATTTTCCATTCAATTCTTTTAACGCCTCCTGATTTATGGAATCTGCTTTGAAATTATGGGTGGTTAAAGTCACATACCCCTGATTGTCTTTGCTTGAAAATGAAGGGTTTACGTATTTGTTTAAAATGGAAATATCTTCGGTAGTGATTTGATTATTACGTAAATGATTTAAAATTTGAATGAAATCAGCATCCGATTGTCTGTGTACTTTTTTGAGTTCGATATATAATGGAGGATCTTCTTGAACTACGTTCGCGTGAAAGAAGAATATTCCATTGTAATAATTGCGAAGTACATTCCATTCTTCGTTTTTTATTACAGGAGGAAGTTGAAGTAAATCACCAATATACAACACTTGAACACCACCAAAAGGCAAGTTTTCTTTTCGAATTGAACGAAGGGTCCAATCGATTGCATCTAATAAATCGGCACGCAACATACTAACCTCGTCGATGATTAATAACTCTACAGATTGAAGTATGGCTTTGCGTTTTCCAGTAAATTTAAAATGCTTGACTAAGGTATCTTTCGTTTCTAATTTGAGTTGTTCTGAAACGGTGGGTGGAACATTAAACTGGGGAATAAATCCCGAAAAGGGGAGTTGAAAAAATGAGTGAATGGTTACACCCCCTGCATTCAATGCTGCTATACCTGTCGGTGCAACAATTACCGCTTTTTTATGGGTAGTGCGAATGATTTCTTTGAGTAGAGTTGTTTTCCCTGTTCCAGCTTTTCCAGTTAAAAATATCGAGCGATTGGTTTGATTAATAAAACGTTTGGTAAGTTCAGTTACGTCTGTTTGTGTTTCCATTTAGTAATAAGATGAAAGTGAAAAGTAGAAAGTTTTTGCATTCGACTTTATACTAAGATAGTTAAAAAAACGATTTGAAAATTTGCAAACTTTATAAAACAAAAAACTCTTCTAAATTTTAGAAGAGTTAATAATTAAAAAAATTAATAGTAATTAATTTTTTTAATTAAGAATATGGGACATACATAGCAGACATACCCTCAGTTGTAGAATTTGAAACGCCACTATTTGTGTTCGCTAAAATTTCTTCTGTTAATAATGGAGCCTCCCAAGACAATTTTTCTTTCATGATTTTAAAGTTTAACTATCAACAAAAGTATTCATTTTTTGTTAATTGATTTCAACTAAAATATTTTTTTAAAATTTTAGTTTCCTTTATATAATGCGTTGACCTTAATATTTTAAAAAAATTATGTAAAAACTTCTCATTTAAATTTATGTTTAAATCTTCTATTATTTTGTCTTTAATTTCATAAGAATTTATTTCAGGATCGATATTTTTTAATTCGTTTAAGTATACCTTTAATGAATTATTTAGTTGATTATATGAATGTTGAGTTCTTAAGTATTCTGTTTTATCTTTTCTTAATCGAATTGTATCTGGCAATATATCTTTCATTATTTCACGATATAAATTTCTTGAAAAATTTTGATCATAAGTATATTCTACAGGTAAACTAAACCAATAATCCAATACCTCTTTGTCTAGTAAAGGATAGGTATAATTAAATTCAAATTTTCTCCCAAAATAACTCCAAGAATCCATTCTGTTCGGTAGATGATAATTATACAATAGATTTAGAATAAATTGACTTCGATTTTTTCTGCCATAAATAACTGGTTTGATATTATTTAAAATGTATTTTTTATGTTTTGCAATCAATTCAGGATGAATGTATTTAGTTTCTTTTCTAATTTTTCTAATTTTTTTAATTTTTTGAAATGGATCCAATTGAGGAAAAACTTCATTATTCATTTTTACAATTACTTGTAATAGAGATGTCTCAGTGATCAGTTTTATTAGTTTATGCCATTTGAAAGTAAAGAATAAATGAGCATACATACCTCGGTTACTCAAAGATAAAAATTCATCTCCACCCCATCCACTAAACATCATTTTTACCCCGTCTTTATTGGCTTGAACCATTGTTGGATATTCAATATTCATCTCTTCAAATTCAGGAATTAGTTGTCTTTTTTGAAAATCTTCAATACTTTCATTTGTAAAATGAATTGGTACATTTTTAATCTTTGAAAATTGATAAATTAATTCTTTTTCATTTTTTCCTTCTATTCCTAAATTATTTTCTGTTTCATCTAAATATTTAGGACTCCATGAGTAGCCAAAAACTTTTTCTTTTCCCTCGTTCAAATCTGATACCATACTTGCAACACCGGTACAATCCAATCCACCGCTTACATGTGTACCTAGCTTATCTTTAATCATTCGATTTTTAACGCTTTTTAATAATAAATCACGTAATGTCGATATAGCTTGTGTTTTTGAGATATGTTTACGCTCAATTTTTTCTGGTAACCAATATTTTTCTTTTTTTAATTTTTGATTTTCAACAGTATAATGGTACCCAGGTATAACTCTTGAAATTTCATTAAAGTAAGTAAATGAATAATTTGGTTTAAGTCTTAATCTTCTGTTTAAAAGATATTTTTCATTGTAACTTAATTTTATAATATTAGATTTAGCTATTTCATATTGATGAGAAGTTATTATAATTTTACTTTCAAGCATGGAAAAAGTCAAAGATCTTGCTCCAATGTGGTCTCGAAAGAATTCAGTTTTTTTGTTAACTTTATTTACAATAATCACAGAAAATTCTCCATTTATATGGTTACCAGTATTTGATCCCCATCTAAGAAATGCTTGTAAAAAACATTCTGCATTTGTTCGATATTGAATATTTTTAGATAAATAGTTGTGATTAAAAATTCTACCATCAAAAACAACAATAAAGTTTTCATTTTCAAAATAATTGTTATTTAAAACAACAGTTTCATTTATTGAAGAAATTATAACTCCGATGTGAATCCCATTTGTATTTGAAATTGTCACTAACTTTTCTTTATCAGAAAGGATCGCTTGGTTTAACAATTCAAATTCTTGTTTTCTGTCGTTTCCTTTAAAATCTATTATTCCAAATATGTAGCTCATTTTATTTTAAATAAAGATTTAATGAGGTTTCGAGTTTTTCTTAAACCTTTTATATATTTTGGAATTACTTGAATATCAAATTTGGATACTTTTTTGTTTTTCCAATGTAAAATAAATTCATTATCAGCAACTAAAGTTCCATCATAGAGTTGATAAATTCGTGTTGTTTTGAATTCTTTCCACATGCATTCAATACTATTGTTTTTAATATTAAATAATTCATAATGTGTTTTTTTAACAAAAAACGCATTACATTTTGTTGTAGCTATTAGTTCATATCCTTTACGTTTACCTAATTTGATAATAGATAATAAACTGCTTCCATGTTGAATTGATAAATTTCTTTCTTGTATAAATTCAATATCATTTGGTATAGTTGGATTAAATTCAATAATTACTACTTCTGGTGAATAATAAATTAAAGACTCCCAAATATGATAATCATTACCATCAATATCTATACTTAATAAATCAAAATCAACAGGTATTCTGGTTTCTTTTAGTATATTATCTAAAGTATGTTTTCCTTGAAAAGAAACAAATTGGTTTACTAAAGTAGTTTTTGTGTTGTTTAAATAATTTTTAGTTAATTGTTTAAACCTTTTTTTATCACCTTCAATAAGGACTGCTTGCCAATTTTTTTGAGATATTAAATGGTGAGTATTACTTAAATGTATTCCATCCCAAGCACCAAATTCAACACACCACCTATTTTCGTTAACAGGTAATATTTCAAAAATTCGTTCAATTATCCCATCCTCACCGAATTGTGAAAAATAATTGAGTTTAGCATTATTTAATTTAAAATTCATTAATTATATCAAGTATAAAAACACCCTTTTATGAAGGTATAATTCTAACAATGTCATCTTTAATTTCTATTTTATGAGTTGGAAATTGAATTTCAATCTGTTTGATTAATTCATTTTGTGTTGGATAATTCATTTTTCCTTGAAAGCATCTGAAATCATCAATCAATATCACATGTTGTTGGACAAGTGGGTGTGTTGATATTGCATTTAATTCTTCACGTATTGGACATGATGTTTCTCCTTTAGCAAAGGGTGAATTAGGCCAAAAATGTGCGTCTAACCAAAAAATGATTGGAGTTTTAATTCTTTTTAGAATGAAAGGCAAAATTTTTGATGAGTCACCCCAAAATAATTTTACTTTAGAATCATCAAATTTCTTTCTTGCTTCTTCAAAAAAATATTTACCAAGTTCAATAGAATATATTTTTTCAAAATGTGATGACACCCCTTCAATCATTTTACCTTGAAAAGTACCAGTCTCAAAAAAATTTTTATAGTTATATATCTTTTGATAATAAAGTATTACCTCAATTTTTTCATTTGATTTAAGATATTCTCTAAACATGTAGTATTTTTATTGAATGAGGACTTCTAATTTAATTCTTTTTATATATCCAGTTGCTTTAGGACACATCACCAAAACACTCAAGATCGCTCGTTTTTTTGAAAGAAATGGATATTCAATTCTATATTTATTACAAGGTAAAAATACTCAATTTTGTAAAGA
>JBILUY010000174.1:0-5363 GCA_044370735.1 Crocinitomicaceae bacterium
TCTATCCACCATAATTCCTAAACCTTTTAAAGTTTCGATATCTTCTTGAATATCACCTACTCGTCCGAAAACTGTATCGTAATAATCTCCTGGTACATGTAAGAACTCAACCCCACGTTTACGCATTTCAGAAATAGTAAACACGATATCGTCAGTTGCTACTGCAATATGCTGACATCCTGCACCTTCGTAGAATTCAATATATTCTTCGATTTGTGATTTTTTCTTACCATCAGCTGGCTCGTTGATTGGGAATTTAATACGTCCGTTACCGTTCGTCATTACCTTACTCATCAACGCTGTATATTCAGTAGAAATATCTTTATCGTCAAATGTAATTAAGTTAGCAAAACCTAAAACTTCTTCGTAGAATTTCGCCCATTTGTTCATCGCACCTAACTCAACGTTACCTACCATGTGGTCGATGTATTTCAATCCTGTTGGAATTGGGTTGTATTCAGATTCCCATTTCTCAAATCCTGGTAAGAAAACACCATTGTAGTTTTTACGCTCAACAAAAATGTGAACTGTATCTCCGTAAGTATGAATACCAGCGCGAACTACTTCACCGTTTTCGTCTTTTTCAACACGTGGTTCAAAGTAAGAAACAGCACCTCTTTTAATTGTTTCTTCGTATGATTTTCTAGCATCATCTACCCATAAAGCGATTACTTTCACTCCATCACCATGGCGCTTAATATGCTCACCGATTTCACTATCAGAATTTAATGGCGTAGTTAAAACCAATTTGATTTTATCTTGTTTTACAACATATGAAACTTTATCCTTTACTCCAGTTTCTAACCCTTGGTAAGCGAATGATTGGAAACCAAATGCAGTTTTATAATAGTGAGCCGCTTGTTTTGCGTTACCTACATATAACTCAACATAATCCGTTCCATTGATTGGTAAAAAATCTTGTGCTTCAGCGAAGATTTTTTCTAAACCATAATTATAATTCTCTACGTTTTTTAAATCTTTTGTTTCCATTTTTTACTTTTTTATATGTTGTTTTTTCCTCCCTCCTTGAGGAGGGACAAAGGGAGGTGACAGAATAATTTTATCATCCCCCTTTAATCCCCCTTCAAAGGGGGAAATAAGTATATTAATTTTGAAGAATTTCTTGATTCATCCAAGACTTGTAGTAGTCATTGATTTCCAATCCTAATGCTTCTTCTGTAATCATTACTGGTTTGAAAGGGTCAATCATTACCGCTAATTCATTGGTTTCTTTTTTGCCAATTGATCTTTCGATAGCACCTGGGTGTGGTCCGTGAGGCAATCCTCCTGGGTGTAACGTAATTTGACCTTTTTGGATGTCATTTCTACTCATAAAGTCACCGTCAACATAGTATAATAACTCATCTGAATCGATGTTGCTATGGTGGTAAGGAGCAGGAATTGCATCTGGATGGTAATCATACAAACGTGGTACGAATGAACAGATTACGAAATTGTTACCTTCAAATGTTTGGTGGATTGGAGGTGGCATGTGAATACGACCTGTAATCGGCTCAAAATTGAAGATAGAAAATGCATAAGGGAAATGGTATCCATCCCAGCCTGCTACATCAAATGGATGTGTAGCATACGTATAAGGATAAATATTTCCTTGTTTTTTAATGTTGATTACGAAATCACCTGTTTCAGTGTGCGTTTCCAAACCGTAAGGTAATTTGATATCACGCTCACAGAATGGAGAATGCTCTAACAACTGTCCATATTGGTTACGGTATCTTTTTGGAGTAGTAATTGGACTGAATGACTCAACAATCAACAATTTATTTTCTTGTGTTGCGAAATCCAATTGGTAAACTGTTCCTCTTGGAATGATCAAATAATCACCATATTCGAAATCAATTTTACCATACATCGTTTTCAATGTTCCTTTACCAACGTGGATAAAAATCATTTCATCCGCATCAGCGTTTTTAAAGAAATAAGGAGTAGATGTTGTAGGAGCAGCAAGTCCAATGTGCATATCGTTATTCACGAAAAGCGTTTTACGGCTTTTAATATAATCAGCCTCCGGTTTTAATTGAAAACCAGCAAAACTTAAACACTTTAAATTTTCAGTAACAGCAATTTTCGGTTTCACAGAATATGGTTCACCCATCTCTTTCACCATTGTTGGCGGATGTAAATGGTACACCAAAGAAGACATTCCTGAAAAACCTTCTGTACCCACTAACTCTTCATGATATAAATTCCCATTTGATTGTCTCGACACTACGTGACGTTTGTTAGGGATTGTTCCGTTTTTTTGATAAAATGGCATACGCTCAGTTTTAATTTATTTACAGAGCAAAGTAATGAAGATTCTAATCGCCACTGAATGATACTACTCAACCAAAAATATGATTAATGTCAGTAAAAGGATTACAGATTGGAAGATTACAGATTGGAAGATTTTGATTCCTTTTGCGATCAATGTTCTTGTTGAAGTGGAGAAGGGACAAAGGGAGGTGACAAATTATATTCAATAAAAAATTAAAAGAGGATAACATTTCTCCCTACGGATTAAGATGTAAATCTGGTAGACATAATGTGAGGACAATAATTTCTTCCTCCCCCTCAATCCCCCTCCAAAGGGTAATTTCCTATTAAAAAGCACAAGCCCTATTAATTAAGGCATCCCAAGCGTTTTCATTTGAATAGTTTTGCTTAAAAGCTATTTCATCCATATAGCTTTGGATGTGCTTTTTACTTATTTTATGATATTGTCCAAAAACAGCTCGTTTTATTAAAGTAAAAAAGCCTTCAATTTTACTTAAACTAAAATTTTCAATATTCCAGATTTTCTGCTCGTGATTCATTTTAATGTGTTCTTCAAAATATTTTCCTATACCACTATATCCGCCAAAACCATCTGTTATCACACAACTTTTACTTTCTATTTTACTGAATAATATTGGTTTAATATTTTCTCCATTGGCATGAGGTAGAACTTCTAAATGTACTTTTCCTGTATCTCTTGTTATCATTCCTAATATTGGAACTTTATGAGTCATTCCAGATTTATATGGATTTCTTTTCTCCTTTTGCTTTTTATGCATATTACCTAAATTTCCCCCAATATAAGTTTCGTCTACCTCTACTATACCTTGCATAATTATATCCGTTTTCATTACTTTTCGTAATCTTGATTGCATGTACCACGCTGTGTTTTTATTGATTTTCAAAACTCTAGCTAATTGTAAACTAGATATTCCTTTTTTAGCAGACAATATTTGAGTTATTGCCATAAACCAAGTTAATAATGGGAGTTTTGTTGAATGGAATATTGTTCCAGTTGTTACTGTAAAAGATTCGTTACAATTTCTACATTTTAAACCATTACCAAATGATCGTTTATAAACTTTATTACTCTCACAATAAACACATTGTATTTTCCCTTTCCATCTAATATTTATTAAATATTCATGGCATTCTTTTTCTGTTTTGAAATTTTGGGTGACTTGTAATAGATGCATTTTTATCTTTTTTTTACAAAGGTCAACCCCGTGAAACGTAGTCTATTTACGTTCTGTGCGATTTTCTAGGAAATTACCCTCCAAAGGGGGAAGATTAAAACCTAAACCTTGCAAACCCCATTGCAAAGGAAAGATTATGCGTGTTTTTATTGAAGAATGTCAAGATATCACGTGAAGCGATACCAAACTCATAAGAACCTTCATTTTTAATAAAATTGATACCAACAGGAATATTGTCTTTATAAATTCCGCCTCCATAGTACCCTGCACTCAATTGTAACCATTTGAAAATACGGATATCACCACCGAAAGAAATTACTGCATTTTTTATACTTCCCGGATTTTCTTTATCAAAAGGAGCCACTAAATCAAAACCGATACCTAAACGTTGTTTGTAATGGTAACTTGCTCCAAATCTAAAATTCGCTGCATTCGTCAATTTGTATTTTTCGGTTCCTTCCAATGATAGTAATCCCCCTTTAGAAATCAACTGATTTACCGATTTTGTTAAGTTAACATCACTCAAACCATTTAATTGCATCGTGGTAACCAAGGTATCTTTCACTCGATATACATTTCTATCATACGTTACAGATCCAAGATTATTTACCGACATTGCTACTCTAAATCTACCAAATAACAAGGCACTTGCAGACAAATCAACACCATATCCAGACCCAACAGCCGGAGGAATTCCTCCAGAATAATTCAATAAAGATTTTCCTTTGGTCAAAATATCTTGATAATTGATATTAAACACCGGAGATAATGACGAATACATCGTAATTCCTTGCGCTGTAGCATCCATTTCAAACATAGCCATAGATTTAATTAAGCGCCCACCTACCCCTGCAAAAATCTCTACTACACTATCAATCCCGAAAACCTTACGACCATAGCCTAAATTAAAAGATCGGTTCCAAGACATTTTAATGCTACTCCCATTTAACAAACTACTTAAATGAAGCGGCACAGACATGGTACCTGAAACTACCGCATTCATAGAATCAGGAGACAAACTACCTGTATTTGCAACTTTTACATCTATTCCATTTAAATTCAATGTCAATGAATCAAACAATGATGAATAACGACCGTTAATTACAGCATCAGTAGTTTTTTGATTCAATTTTGAATAAAACTGATAATTTTCGTGTACATTGAAAGCAATACCACCGAAAATTTTCCCTTGAAACGATATACCTCCCCAGTTATAATCTGCAAAAACACTCACCCCAGCTTGAGCATATTCAGCAACTGCAGAGCGCTGTTTTGCCCAATCAAATGATTTTGAAGTATCTCCTTTAATTGAAGACCAAATAGCACTTGAAAAATTTTTCAATTTATCGCTTGTCAATACATCCGAATACATCCCAAAAGCAAACTCAGATGAACCTGTAGTCCATTTTTTCTTTTCGTATCCTGTACCCCAACCTAAAGCAGAAGGATTTATCCCTAAACACTGATAATCAGTTAAAAATGTAGTCGCAACTCCTTTACCCACCGCAGTATAGGCAACTCCTTGTGTTTGAGCGGAAAGATTGAACCCAAAAATCAAACAAATTAAAAATAAAGCGATTTTTTTCATAGCGAGGAAATTAAGTTTTGGCAAAGGTAATTGATTGATCATTAATTAAGTTATTCCTTTATAAATTGATTATTATAAACAACTTGTCCTTTCAATGTAATAAAATATAAACCAGTTGATAAACTATGAATATCAATTATATTTTCATTTGCATTTAAAAATCCTGAAATTACATTTTTTCCATCTGTTGTACTTATAAAATAATAAGATGGGATTAATTGATTTGATACTTTTAATTTTAATTCTGAGGTAGCTGGATTAGGAAAAATATCTACGAAATTATTGTTATTTTGTTCAATTAC
>JBILUY010000175.1:0-5333 GCA_044370735.1 Crocinitomicaceae bacterium
CTGCACCAGCTGTTTGAATTGCACCTCCAAATAAAAGCAATTTCTCAGTTAAGGTTGTTTTACCAGCATCGGGGTGAGAAATAATTCCAAAAGTTCTTCTTTTTTCTAAGGCTTCTAAATTCTTCATGGTGTAGTTTATAGTCAATAACTAACAAAGATAGTAAAAGCGAAAATAGAATGAAAGGAATGTTAATAAACGAAAAAAGCTGTCAATAAGACAGCTTTTAATTTAGGGAGGATGATGGGTCTCGAACCCACGACCTTCGGAACCACAATCCGACGCTCTAACCAACTGAGCTACAACCTCCGTGTTTCTGAGTGCAAATATAGTTATTTTTTTTTATTTGCAAATGCAGTTACTTAATTTTTTGAAGTAAATTCTTTTGGTTGATTAGTAATTACTTAATGTTTAAATCAAACATTTTTTTACCTTCTAAGTATCCAACTAATTGATCACCAATTTGAACAGGACCTACTCCGGCAGGAGTTCCTGTGTAGATCAAATCACCAACTTTTAAGGTGATAAATTGTGAAACATATGAAATTATCTTATCTATTGTAAAAATCATATTTTTTGTTTCACCAAACTGAACTTGAGTTCCGTTTTTCTCCAAACTAAATTGAATGTTTTCTAGATTTAGATCTTGTTTATTTATGTACAAGTCACTGATTGGAGAAGAATTATCAAAGGATTTTGCTAATTCCCAAGGCATTCCTTTCTGTTTACATTCTTCTTGAATATCTCGAGCAGTAAAATCAATACCTAAACCAATTTCATTATAGTAATTTTTAGCGAATTTTTCTTGAATATTTTTACCAACTTTATCAATTCTGACAACAACTTCACATTCATAATGTAAATCTTTTGTAAAATCGGGTAGATAAAAATCGTTAGATTTTGATAGTAATGCTGTGTCAGGTTTCATGAAAAATAAAGGTTTGTCAGGAATGTTATTGTTTAATTCCTTAGCATGATCAGCATAATTTCTTCCTATACAGATTATTTTCATTCTTTTAAGTAAAGGTAAAAAGTAAAATTATTTTTTGAATTTATTTTGTAGAGCTGTTAGTTTGTCTTCCATTGAAACATTTTCATCCTGTTTTTTTGTTCCAGATTTAATATGTTCCATGATTTCTTTTAATTTCTGCTTTGTATGTAATGGAAAATCGGTTTGTGGTGAGATAAACCAACTATAATAACCAGGTTCAAACTGATGAACTTCTTTTATTGTTTTTCCTTTATGTTTTCCAAAATTATAAATAGGCTCGTCTTTATCATTGTATGCTAATCTGCCTGCAAAATCAATTGTATTCCCATTTTTCGTGAATTTGGAAAGAAATTCAATGTTGCCTTCTAATTCTGGGTATCTCTCTAATTGTGCTTTAAATACTTCCCAAGTAGCGATTGTATCATTCATTGCATTGTGAGAATTTTCTAATTCTTGATTACAATAAAATTTGAGTGCTGCAACCAAAGTTCGTTGCTCCATTTTATGAAAGATGTTTTGTACATCTATAAATTTTTTGGAAGAAATATCAAAATCGTTTCCAGTTCTTAAAAATTCTTCGGCAAGTAATGGAATATCAAATTTATTTGAATTATATCCTGCTAAGTCAGCATCAGCTATAAATGCAATTATTTTCTCTGCTATTTGAGCAAAAGTGGGAGCTGTTTTTACATCCTCATTTCTTATACCATGAATTTTGGAAACTTCCTCAGAAATCTCAATTTCGGGATTAATAAGCGATTCAAATTTTTCTTCTGAGCCATCAGGATTTATTTTTAAAATCGCAATTTGTACAATTTTTTCTTTTGAGATGTTTAAACCTGTAGCTTCTAAGTCAAAGAATGCTAAAGGTCTTTCAAGCTTTAAACGCATAAAAATTATTTAAGATAGATGTCTTTAACAATTCTTTCTGTTGTTAAAGTACATGATGTCTCAAATTTTTCAGAATGTATTACAGAGCCTTGAGGAGTAACTACTTCAAGCTGGTATTCTCTACAAGGTTCTAATCCTGAAATAAAATTTCCGTCTCTTGTTCTAGGTTTTATGAATTTTTTTCGATCTGTATCACAATTCAAACATTGTAATTGTAAAGTCAAGTTTTTATCAACGGCGTTTCCATCGTTTTTTATTAGTTTTCCATTTAAAATAAAACTTGTTTTGATTTCTTTAGAAACAAATTCAACTTCAAATATATCATTTTCACCTTTGTTGCTATTTCTGTTGGAAGATAAATATCCTAACAAACCATCAGCAGTTGTTGTAAAATATATATCGTCTTTTGTTGAATTAATTGGGTAACCAAGGTTTACAGGAGTTGACCAATCATTATCTGAAATTTTTAAACTTACAAATATGTCAAATCCACCCATGCTTTTATCTGAGTTGCTGGAAAAATACAATTGTTTTTTATCAATAGATAAGAATGGAGCATCTTCATCATATGCTGAATTAATTAAAGGACCCATATTCATAGGTAAACTCCAGCTACCATCTGGTAACTTTATCATGCGATACAAATCCCTTCCACCATATCCCCCTGGTCTATCAGATGACAGTATTGCTAATGTATTGTCATCTGAGTAAAAGATATGACTATCCCAATATTTTGTGTTTACCCCTTCAGTTTTTATTAAATCTAATGTGTCTAATCTATCTTTTGTTATATCTACCTCATATAAATTACCACCATCTTTTTCATTATCAGCATAAATATACATTGTTCTTTCGTCAGAACTTACAGCAACGGTAGCTTCATTTCTATCCAATCTACAAAATGGTAGTCGTTTTGGAGTTGTCCACTGACCTGGACCTTTTTTGTAACTCACATAAATGTCTTCTGTAGAGAAATTTGTAAAGTCTTCAACATATTCTTTGTAAATATCTTCTTTCCACATTCTTCGTGAAGTGAAATAAATTGTCGAACCGTCAGGTGAAATGATTGGTGCGTATTCTGGGTCAGGTGTATTTATTGAATCTCCAACAGAAGTTAAATTAATATTCTTTTTTGGGTTTGCTTTATATTTTTCAGCTACTGATATATTTACAATTTTAACCTGTGCTAATTTTGTGTAAATGTTAGTTACGCCAATATTTTCATCAAGGTATTTTTTGTAGTAAGTAGTTGCATCTGTAATATTACCTAGCTGATCTTGGCAATAAGCAAAATAATAGTATGTCTCGAGAGGAGCTCTTGTTTCTGTAGCTAACTCATCATTGTAATCTCTTGCAGTATTCTTTAGTATTTTGGTAAAAAGCTTTAATGCTTCATTGTAGTTTTTTTTATAATGAACAGTTGTGTAACCTTTCCTATATATAAAGTTTGAATTTTTCGGTTCTTTTTTTAGCAATGCATCACTAATAAGATCTGCAAATCTAAATTCTGAACTTTCAATCGCAAAATTCCATTCATATATCAACTCTTCTTTTGTACCCGTTTTAATGATTTCTTTCATATCTTCTTCAGAAAACTGAGAAAATACAGAAGTCGAGGTGAATAATAGAAATAAAATGAAAATATATTTCATCAATTTATTGATTATGTGTGTTTTATGCAATTTTTGCAAAATCAGTTAAAATTTTAGATGGTAAATATAAAATAATTTAATCTAAAAAAAAAGAGGGATGTATCAACATCCCTCGATCGTACTAATAATATATAAATTATATTTCAGTGTTAATATCAAATTGCTCTAAATAATCAGCGACTTTTCTAACAAATTGACCTCCTAATGAACCATCAACTACTCTATGGTCATATGAATGTGATAAAAACATTTTGTGTCTAATTCCGATAAAATCTCCTTCAGGTGTTTCGATAACTGAAGGCATTTTACGAACAGCTCCTAAAGCCAAAATACCCACTTGTGGTTGGTTTGAAACTGTATACGTACCTCCTTGAATATCTTCTGATTTTAATTTGCCTTCTCTAGCACTTTTTGCTAATTGATTGATTGCTTTTGTTAATCCTACTAGATTTAATCGGTCAGCATTTTTAATTACTGGTACAATTAAATTTCCGGTTGGTAAAGCTGTTGCCATTCCTAGATTGATGTCTTTTTTCTTAATGATTTGTGTACCACTTACAGATACATTCATCATTGGAAAATCTCTTAATGCTTTTGCAATAGCATGCATGAAAATTGGCATATAGGTAATGTTTTCACCTTCACGTTTTTTGAAGCCATCTTTCACTTTTTCTCTCCATTTCACGATGTTTGTTACATCAGCTTCCACAAAAGAAGTTACGTGAGGAGAAACATGTTTAGACATTACCATATGGTCAGCTATCAATTTACGCATTCTGTCCATTTCAATAATTTCATCACCTTCCCCTGGAATAGTTGTGATTTCTTTAAATTGTGGTGCAGGAGCAGCTTGTGTTGTTTGTTTTGCTACTACAACCTGTTTTGGAGTTTCAGTAATCGTGTTTTGAGTAACTGGAGCAACATTGCCTCTGTTTTCAACATAAGATAATATATCTTTTTTAGTAACTCTTCCTTCTTGTCCAGTACCTGAAATTGTATCTAATTCAGCAGAGGAAATTCCTTCTTTGTCTGCAATACTTCTAACTAAAGGTGAGTAGAAACGACTGCCAGATGATACAGGGATAGAATTTGCTATTTGAGTTGCTGGAGTGGTTTCAATAGGAACGATTACATCTGAAGCATTTGTGATCGGTGTTACCACTTCTGTTTTAGGTGTTTCATTTGCTATATCAGATCCGTCTGTAGAAATAATAGCAATTACATCTCCAACTTGAGCTACTTGGTCTTTTTCAAATAATCTTTTGATTAAAATTCCTTCCGCTTCAGAAGGTAATTCATTATCCACTTTATCAGTAGCAACTTCAACTAATGGTTCATCTAAAGCTACTGAATCACCAATGTTTTTTAACCAATTTGTTATCGTTGCTTCTGTAACGCTTTCTCCCATTTTAGGAAGTCTAATTTCTATTTGTGCCATATTTCAGGTGACTTTTTATTTCGCTACAAAAGTATATATAAATTGGTAAATTGAGAGGTTAAATATTAAATTTGATGATTACGTTTTTTAAATATGAATGATCCTAAGACTTTAGTAAAAAATAATTTTTTAATAAGTTTAATTCTAATTGTTTCGATTTCGTTAAGATTTTTCAATTTTTTCGATATTCCTTTTACACATGATGAGTTTAGTACTTTATTTCGAACTAATTTTAATTCCTTTGAAGATTTAATAGAAAAAGGGGTTAAAATTGACGCTCATCCAGCAGGTTTACAAGTTTTTGTTTATTACTATAGGAAAGTTTTTGGTTCTGAGGAATGGGTAATAAAATTACCATTTTTA
>JBILUY010000176.1:0-5318 GCA_044370735.1 Crocinitomicaceae bacterium
GATTTATTGAATATTTTTTATCAACTTTAATCATTGCTATATTAATTGTATCAGTTTTTATAGTATCAATTTCTTCATAGCAGATTTCAAGAGTTGGTCTTTTTGTTGTGTCAGAAAAATTATTTGATGCAAAAAATAGTGCATTCCCAATTCGTTCACTTTGAAGCCTTAACATAAAACCATGATTTTCATATTTCAATAAATCTTCAGTCAACTTGGTAACATCAATTTCAGTATAATCCTGAGTAGGACTTGTACTTTTACCAATTTCAACTCTATTTTCATTAGTTGATTTTGGTTGGTTATTCCATGTGACTTGATTTTCTACCCAAGGATCAATGACCCTTTCTATATATGCAGCATTTTCACCTGAATGTTGAGGAATGCCATTGTAAACCAAAGCGTATAAATTTAATTTTGCAGACTTAATTAAGCATTTTTTAGGGATAAAACTCAAATCAAAATGGATTAGCGCTCTATTTACATTACTATCACCTAGATTATTTTTTAAAACATAAGCTGCATTTTGAATAGCTTTTCCATAGTTATTATTTTCTGTATTGTAACCAACATTGTAACCAATTGCTGCATCAAAATCAGCATTAACATTAATACAGATTTCATTATCATATTCGATTTCGATGAAAGGAAATTTTGTAGAATCTCCACTATTTAATGATGCAAAAAACAATGCATTTTCTAACTTTTCTTCAGCTAGCATTAATTTAATTCCATAATTATTAGTTGATAAAATATCAATAAATAATTGAGTTACATCAATATTAGTATAGTCTTGGTTATTGGAAGATGAGTTAGAAAGTACAACTTTATTCTCTAATGTATTTTTAGGTTGATTATCCCAAGTTACAGTATTCTCATTCCAGTTTTCAGTAATTCGTGTTATATAAGCAGAATTTTGACTACCTCTATGAAATAATCCATTTTTTGAATCTCCTAAAGCAAATAAATTTAATTTAATAGCTTTAATTTTTTTTTCTTTATTGATTTTATTTAGATCAAAATGAATAAGTGCTCTATTTTCATTTAAACCTCCTTGTGCACCTGGAAGTGTATATGCTGCATTTTGTATAGCTTTTCCGTAATTATTTGAAGATGTATTATAATTATCATGATAGCCTATTGCTGCGTCATAATCTGCATAAATTTTAATTTTATCTTGAGCTGATAAGCTAAAAGTTAAAATAGAAATAAATAAGAAAATTAGATTTTTCATTCGTTTAATAAATTAGATATTAAATATAAAAATTATTTTTTTGAAATAAATACATAGTTACCCCATTCCATATCTATTGATTGAACTTCTTGTATTTTACCTCTAAATAATTTATGTGGTTTATAATTATATATATTTAAAAAATCTAGTACATCTTTAGTAGTATAACCAGCATTTTTAAAATTATCTTCACTTAATTCTATCAAAATAGTTGGTGTAAACTTTTTTAAAGTTTCTTTCATCCCTTTTAGTACAAAAAGTTCTGCACCTTCTACATCAATTTTTATAAAATCTATTCTGTCAATTTTATCAGAGAATAAATCATCAAAAACTTCTAATTTTACTTTTTCTTCAAAAACATCTCTATCATTTGAACTAAATAAAGAAGATAAACCTTCATTATTTCCTAGATCAGTTGAGCTAGAAGATGTGAAAACAGGAAGTTCTCCTTCAGCATCAGATAATCCAAAATTAAAAGCTTTTATATTTTGAATATTGTTCAATTCAATATTTTTAGATAACATGTTGAATTGAGCAGATACAGGTTCAAAACTATATACCTGACCTTTTGAAAGTCTTGAAGAAGCATAAAGTGAAAATTCACCTTGATTTGCTCCCACATCTATAAATGTCATATCATTTTGCAAAATATTTCTTAAATAAATCATTTCAGAAATATGATGAAAACCAGTCCAATACAAACTACCTCCCATGTATGTTTTAGGCTTTAACTCTAAGGTTAAATTACCTAAACATTTTTTTACTAAAAGTGAATTTTTAGTTGATTTAAAAAAGGATACTTTTCTAAATTTTCTAGATAATCTTACTAAGACCATCCCTAAAAAATAAGTTGAATCCTTGAAAATAAACTTATTAACAAGGATTCTAAATATTGATTGTAACATTAAACTCTACCAGGATATACTTTTAATGCTTCTTCTAAAATTCGAACTGATTTTTTCAAAGATTCTTGATTTAATACATAGGCAATTCTAGCTTCGTTTACACCTGAACCAGGAGTAGAGTAGAACCCACTTGCTGGGGCCATCATTACAGTTGCTCCTTCAAATTCAAACTCTTCTAATAACCATTGACAGAATTTTTCAGCATTATCAACAGGAAATTGAGCTACACAGTAAAATGCACCACTTGGTTTAGGGCAAAAAACACCAGGGATGCTATTTAAACCATCCACCATGATATTTCTTCTTACAACGTATTCAGATACAACATTATCAAAATAGGATTGAGGTGTATTTAATGCTGCTTCTGATGCAATTTGATCAATTGTTGGAGGAGATAAACGTGCTTGTCCGAATTTTAATGCAGAAGAAATAACTTCTTTATTTTTAGAAATCAATGCACCAATTCTAGCACCACACATAGAATATCTTTTAGAAACAGAATCAATCATGATTACATTGTTCTCAATTCCTTCTAAATTCATTGTTGAAAATGGAACAGCTCCATCATAACAAAATTCACGGTACACTTCATCAGCAAATAAGAATAAATCGTGTTTTTTAACGATATCTCTTAATTTTTCTAATTCTTCTTTTGTATATAAATATCCTGTAGGATTTCCAGGATTACAAATTAAAATTGCTTTTGTTTTAGAAGTAATTTTTTTCTCAAACTCCTCTACTGGAGGTAAAGCAAACCCACTTTCGATAGAAGATGCAACTGGAACAACTTTTAACCCAGCAGTTACAGCAAATCCATTATAATTTGCATAAAAAGGCTCAGGAATAATTACTTCATCACCTGGATCACAAGTAGTCATAAATCCAAAAATCAACGCTTCAGAACCACCAGTTGTAATAATAATATCTTCAGAATTTACAGGGATTCCAGTTTTTTGATAATATGCTGCTAATCCATTTCTATATGATTCAAAACCTGCAGAGTGACTATACTCTAATACTTTTTGATCGAAATTCTTAATTGCATTTAACGCTACTTCAGGAGTTTCAATGTCTGGTTGACCAATATTTAAATGGTATACCACTTTCCCTTTTTTCTTCGCTGCGTCTGCAAACGGAACCAATTTTCTAATTGGAGATGCAGGCATATCTACTGCTTTCTGTGCTATTTTAGGCATATTCAAAATTTTACTTGACAAATTTAGTAAATCTTCGCTTTTTAGCTATATTGACATTCTTTTTTATTAGAAGTCTTTAAATTTTAAATTCGATTTCAATTTATCTTTGCAATAAAAATCAAAAATGAAAAAAGCATCGTTTATTTTAATCTTTCTAATCTGCTTGTTTTCATTTCAACAAAAACAATCCAAAGAGGTAAAACCGAAAGGGTTTGAAAATCTGGTTGATATTCAATCAATAAACCCAACTATTCAAATAGACTTAAAATATGCTACAACCGATAATTTTATGCATAAACAACTTTATTTTAATATTGATAAAGTTTATTTACAACCAGATGTAGCTGCGAGACTTTCAAAATGTCAAAAGTTTTTAAAAAAACTAAATGCAAATTATAGCCTACTTGTATACGATGGTGTTCGACCTTTGTCTGTTCAAAAAGCAATGTGGAATGCATTAGATTCTATTCCTCCAGCTAAAAGAGGGAAATTCGTTTCAAATCCAGCAAATGGAAGTGTGCATAATTATGGTGCAGCAGTAGATTTAACGATTTGCGACAATAATGGAAAAGCATTAGATATGGGAGCAGGCTATGATGATATAAGAGAGATTGCCTATCCTTCGAAAGAGGAGTATTTTTTGAAACAAGGATTATTGAAACCAATTCATATTAAAAACAGAAAATTATTACGAAAAGTAATGGAATATCAAAACTTTAGAAATATACCTTCCGAATGGTGGCATTTTAATGCATGCTCTCGAAAAGAAGCAAAAATTAAATACAAAATCATCGAATAATCGATTATTTCTATTATAAGTGATAAAAATCACAAATTATTCACAATTTATTTTCCTATATTCGCATAAATAAGATTGGCCTATGTTAGAACAAACAATCAACTTTAATATTACTCAAACACAAGCGTCTCGTATTACGCAAGTGGATTGGGAAAATCTTCCGTTTGGTAGAATCTTTTCAGATCACATGTTGGTGATGGAATATGCAGACGGAGAATGGCAAACACCTGAAATATTACCTTTTGGGCCAATTCCTGTTCATCCTGCAACTTCAGCTTTACATTATGGTCAAGCTATTTTCGAAGGAATGAAAGCAAATCGTTCACAAGAAGGTGATGTATTAATTTTCAGACCCGAGATGAACGCTAGACGTTTTCAAGAATCGTGTGAACGTATGGGTATGCCTATTGTTCCTGAAACTTTATTTGTTGAATGTGTTCGAAAATTAGTTGATCTAGATAGAAATTGGATACCTAATAAACCTGGATATTCGTTATATATCAGACCTTTTATGTTTGCTACAGATGAATTTGTAGGAATTAGACCATCTGATACTTATAAGTTTATGATCTTTGCTTCACCGGTTGGTGCGTATTATTCAGAACCTGTAAATGTTTTGATTGAAGAGCATTATACAAGAGCAGCAGAAGGTGGGGTTGGACGTGCAAAAGCTGCAGGAAATTATGGAGCTTCTTTATATCCAGCTAGACTTGGTCAACAAAAAGGATATCACCAACTATTATGGACAGATGCTAAAACACATGAATATGTGGAAGAATCTGGTACTATGAATATTGTTTTTATTATTGACGGTAAATTAGTTACACCTACAGAAGACAGCGATACAATTTTACGTGGAATTACAAAACGAAGTGTAATTGAGGTAGCTCAATCTTGGGGAGTAACGATAGAAGAAAGAAAAGTTACAGTAAAAGAAATTATCGAAGCTATTAAAAATGGTTCGTGCACAGAAGCTTTTGGTGCAGGAACAGCTGCAACTATTGCGCATATTAATAAGATTGGATTCAGAGGAGAAGATTTCTTTTTACCAGCAATTGAGACTAGATCTTTTTCTTTAAAAATGGAAAAATATTTAAATGACTTAAAAAATGGTCTAATCGAAGACGAATTTGGATGGTTATTGAAAGCTTAACAGTTTAAATTTTTAAAAAAAAACAAAGGGT
>JBILUY010000362.1:0-5304 GCA_044370735.1 Crocinitomicaceae bacterium
CTACAATCAGGGCATCCGTGTCGGGCAATTCTGCCAGCGATGATGGTGTCGTTATCGGTCGTTTGTTGGCCATTAGGTGAGCTGAGTTTCAGTTCCGGCGTCGTTCTTGAAATACAAATGCCCATCCGTTTTGCAGTACATAACGCCATAGCCTGACGATGGCGTGGCCAGTGATGATGATTGTTCTTTCATCACCAGCCCCTGACCGCAAAGCATTGCGTCGGTGTTGACGTGTTCAGCCAATGACGACGGGGTTGTTATTGCACGGCGTTCAGCCATTAGGCAAGCGTAATTGGCTGCTGTTCTTCAAAGTTGATTTCAGTTGCAGACAAAGCGATGCCGATCTCTTGAGAGATAAAGCCCGCGGTACTCGGAGCAGTGGATACTGCCGCGCCTGCTGTTGAACCACTCAAGTAGTAAACAGCACCAGGCGTCAAACCTGTAAGCCCTGTGATTGTACCATCAAGATATACAGTTGCGTTGTTAGGTAATGTCGAATTTGTCAGCACAAAACCAACGGCACGGCGTCCATTGCTTGCGTCTGCCTTACGCGCCTTGATTGTACCGCTATCGTTAAACAGGTTTACGAGGTTGCCAGCGGATAGATTTTCCGTCGTCGCTGCTACCTTCGTAGTAGCGCCAATGCCAGTAGGTAGCGTTGACACATCGAGCTTTCCCGATCCATCAAGAGCGACAATTTTGCCCGCTTCCGTTGCGCCTGTTGATGATACGGTAGCTTCGACTTCTGCAAACTGACCGGAGTTGTTCTTTATGTATTTGTCTGCCATGTTATTGGCTCCTATATGGTTTGGATTGTTGTATCAATATCAATCAGTAGCGTTGTCGGTGTAATCGCACGACCGACATGCACAAGTACGGCTCCGCCCGTTGGTGCTACCTGTGTAAGTACGCCATTGGTTCCCAAGAACACGGTTCCCTTCGTCCAGTTCCATGACAAGTCGGAGATGGTCTCCGAAGTCTTGATTGTGACTGGGCTGCCTGCGACTGCACTCGTATCACTGATGCCGATAACTTGCGCGTTGGCCAGTGTGTTATTGGATGCGTACACCGCCTCGCCGTTGACGTTCGTAGTGATGGCACGTAGGGCTGAGATGTTGGCTCCAGCTACAAGCACGATGCCTTGCGACGACGGAACGAATCCGCCGCTCTCAATCGTAATGGTGATGGGACTGTTGTCGATGACAACCTTGGGTTCAATGTTCTGCACCTGAATCTGAACATCCTCGCCCAAGACAATCGTCTGTGGCTCCGTTGGTACGGAGACAGAGATCGTATAGTTGTCAACCTGAATGGTCTGGCTCATGGGAGCGTCGTTTCATTGATGACGTTCACCGCACCACGCATCACCTCGAACGGGCCGCTGGGACTGGTCGCCTCTAAGTCCCAAACGTACACAGTACCAACGGTAAGTCCGGCTATGGATGCGGCTGTGAGCGATATAGAGAACACGCCTTGCGCTGCGTTGACGATCGCACAGGTGAACGTGGCTGAAAGTACACCGGCTTGGGTGCGAATCTGTGATGCGAACGTCCAGCCCGTGATGTCCACGGGTGACCCAGTCTGTGTATCTAGGTTGAAGGTGCGCACAAACGCAGCACCCTTGCGTAGCAACAAGTCAACCGATGCGCCAGTATTGGTAAGGACGATTGCCATACTATGCTCTCTAAAATAAGGGGCGACCACATGAATTGCGATCGCCCCAAAATTACTATCAACACAAAGCAAAACCTATCGACCAGAGCGTATCTGCTCACGCAGTGTGGCGTCGGACAGCGTTTTGTTTTGGAAGCGTACGGCTACGGACTTATCGTTGTTGTCAACACGGACGGACACCTTTTCTCCGTTGTCAAGGACGATGACGAAGCTACTCTCGTCGTCAATGGTGCTGGCAAGGTCAGAGTAGTAGTTCACCTGAGTTGTCGTAAACTCCGATCGCTTCACATCCGAGCGTTGGAAGTACATGTGGGTAAGGATGACGTACTTGTCTGAGTAGAACGTGAACAGTCGTGCTGTGTCGCCGTCCAAGTAGGTGAGATGTGTCACCGTTTTCTTCTCATTGTCTTGCATGTCAACGAACCTAAGTCCTTGACGCTTGGCTGCTTGCATGACCTCAAGTCTACTGCTCCCCCAAGGTGCAACGATGGGCTGCTTGGGGTCAGCCAACGGCTTGAACTCTTGTGCCTGTGCCGTGACGAACTGTACTGCTGCGAGTACGATGGTGATGATGGTTGCCTTCATGACTTCTCTCCGTGTAATGTTTTGAATGTTGCCGACACCGTATGCGTCGGCCTTGGTAGTTTGCTCACTGGCAGCTTGCAATCATGAAGATTGTGCTCATGCCCAGCACGAACACAGCGAACGCTGCGAGCTTGGTCTTGTCCACGTCCTGCGAGTAGGGTGCAACACGCCAAAACCAGACGTCTCTTCCTTCCTCTGTGCGAACCCTGGCTCGCTTAAACTCGATGCCTACCAACATGTTACCTCCGGATGTTTGTGTTATGGTTTATCTATTTGCGTCGTATAAATTTCCACGAATGCGTGGACTGCGTGCAGTCTCTGTTCCCTTGTCGCGTCCCTCTCAATGTTCACGGTGAGCGGGTCGTCGTCTAGTGAACGCTTACGGTGTATTAGAAAGCAATCGTCGTATTCCACAACCACCAGTGCTTTGTCCTGTGGGGTTCTATTATAGAACTCCTCGCCTGTGAAGTGGCTGAAGATATAAACATTGCGGATGTCAGGCATTCTGTTGACCCCTTAGGAATGTGATTGTTTGCTTGGTCGTTTTCATGATGCTCTCCGTGATGTGATGTTGTTGTGATCGTTGCGTTTCGTGGTGTCGTTCCGGTCGTTATGGAATTGGCTCCATAAAAAAGACTGAAACAATTATCCATGCCGCGAAAGATAGTAGTGTACCATAGATAATAACTTCGCCCGCCGCTTTTGACCATACAAATACACTCTCCGCTATTGCTGTTCTCATTGCTTGCCTCCCTTGTGTGGTTAGATGTTCACTAGCTTGTAAAGGTCTACCAAAAACGTGTCGAAGCCGTCGCCGTTAGGTCTGTCGATGTTCAGATGGTAGACGGGGCGATGCGTGTCGAAGAACGAATGCCTGCACTCCACGGTAATCTGTTGGTTGTGCTTGCGGCTGAATGCGAAGTCCATCGTACTGTTAGAAAGTAGGACGTTGTATATCTCGCCCTCGTTCCCATCATCTTCACCAGCATCAATTACCTGATGCACCATTGCGTAGTCTCCATCATCATTTTCAATATAGATTGCTTCGGCATACTGCATTCGACGAACAAAATCGTCGAAGGTTATCGTTGATGTGGTTCTTTCCATGATGTTCTCCCGTGATGTGATGTTGTTACTTGTTGCTATACCATGCGTCAATCTGTTTCTTACGTGCCTTATACCATATAGTCCACGGCATACGACGTCTCGGTGCTGCTTGAATCTGCCATGACTCGTGGTCTGGGCCGTGCAGACTATTGTACTTAGCAATCAATTCCAATTCCACCTCTGCATCGAGGCGTTTATGCTTACTGATTTGATAACGGACGTACTCTTCGCTTGCTGCACCGTGTCCTCCGTGTTCATCCCACATCATCACGGTGTGTCCTGAATCATCAAATGGTTCTGTCGGGAATACAATGATGCCGCCGTGCTCGTAACTGAAACCGATAGCTGAGATAGTTTCCATGTCGTTTCTCCGGTGTGGTTAGTTGTTGATTGTTGCGTTTCGTGGTGGTCGTTCGGTTACCCTCGTATCGGAATGACCGTCCTTGTAACCGTGTCAATAATCATGATCTCGTCGCCGTATTTGTCGCGCAAATCATTGGCGATCCATTGTGCGTGACGCAATTCCCACTGCTTGTTCACGATCTCCCATTCTGCGTGAAACATACCGCGCTCGGCGTGGCTCAGGTTCGCAAGTATCACGTATCGTTGGTCGTCTACGTCCGTGGTTTGCACGATCCTTACGTTAGATGGTGAGCATCCTTTTTCGCGGATGTACTTATCCATCCTTGCTTGTGCGTTATGGAAGGTAGACTCCCAGCTATCTGCGATGTCCTGCCAGCCATCCTCGCTGCTCTCTTGTAGCGTGTAGACAATGCGTGAAATCTTCATGTTATTCTCCGTGTTAGATGCGTGTCAGTTTGAAAAGTTCAATTACTGTTTCTTCGGGGTCTCCGTTGCAACCCTCCTCGAAGGTGATCCAATACCCTCCGCTCTGCACTTCGACGGACTCGTTGTCAGACCTAGTCAAGACGTAGTCACCAGCATACGGAGCTTCAACAAATACGATGGTCAACTTCTGCACTCCATCCTTATCCGGCAGAACATCCGCTTCTACATATCCTATGTTGTAGATCGTTTCACCGATGAGCATGACTTCCGCCTGTTGCAGTCGTTCGGCGAACTCGTCGAATGTGATTGTTTGCGTGGTCGTTTCCATGTTATCCTCCGTGATGTGATGTGAATGATTGCGTTCTACGTGTCGGTTCGCTGCACTACATTGCCATGTGGATAATCTCGAAGCTCTCCCAAACGTCAGAATCTTCTCCGCTATTGTCGAAGCGGGAAAGAGTGCGCTTGTAAATCTCGTGCTCTACTGAATCGCGGACGTATTCCTGCCAGTTTTCCACAATCTTGCGCTCGTAATGGACGGAACCGTCGTAGTCCTGCTGAGGTTCGCCGTGCTGCATCGTCGGTACATAGACCACGAACGATTCCAATGTGTCACGTTCCCAAGCAACGCCTTCGTAATCTCCACCGTAAACGCGCATCCATACCGTGACAGTCTTTTTTTCACGCGGCTCCATACTATCCTCTCCGTTGGGTTGTGAATGTTGCGCTACACTCTATGCGTCGCGCTTGGTTAGTTTGCTTCGCCCGCAGGAATCGAACCTACGCAAGCCACCAAGGGGCGAAGTTATAGACACTTAGTACGGGCGGAACACGTAGCCGTTGTCTTCCCAGAAACCGTCATATGATAAGTCGCGGGCGAACTTTTCGTAATCGATGTACCTTGCGATCTGTGCAGGTATATTGTAGCATTCGTCAATGAGTTGTTCTGCGTATTCTTCAAGAGACATCTTGCCACAATATGATTCGTCGAACGCCTCTTTTGCGTCGTCGATGGACGGGAACGAATCGTTACTCAGGAACGTGAGCACGGCTTCGGGTTCGTACGCTTCGTTCAACCACGCACCAAGTTCGCACAAGGTATCAATGTCGGGATGCTCTTCCATAAATCTTGACTGCGGAACAAGGTTG
>JBILUY010000296.1:0-2703 GCA_044370735.1 Crocinitomicaceae bacterium
TTTAGTGCTTAAATACACTACTTGCGTAAACACGTAAAAATACGTTTTAAGATTGCTTTATTCGATCTTCTAATTAATTCAAGAAACTTAAGAAGGAATTCTCGGAAGATTAAATTATCACTTGAATTCTCACGTAAAAATTCTTAAAAATTGAGTTAAACAAGTAAAAATACTTGTTTTTATAAGTAATAAAATAAATCAAAAAAAAACAAGTATTAGTTACTATTTAAGTATTCTATTTTTGAAAATAAAACTAGAAAAATGGCGAAAATAGTACACAATTCAATACATGATACCATAAATGATTTATTAGTTGAAGCCGAAAATAGAGGTGTTATTCAATTAAAATTTAATAGTGAATCGTGGGAAGGGGATAGTATGCAAGTAGGCTCGCAATTAATGCGGAATTTTGGTACATGTGGCTATCTAGGATTAGAAAATCACCCAAGTCTTATCGAAAAATCAATTGATTTTACGCGAAGATATGGAACTCAATTTTCAGTTTCAAGAACTTATCTCGCATCAAACAAAAGTGATCATCTTGAAGATTTGTTATCTAGCATTTTTTTTAATAAACCGGTCATCACTTTTACCTCTACATCATTGCTACATGTTGCTGTATTACCTTGTATCATAGAAAATAACGATGTTATCATTTTAGATCAACAATGTCATGTGAGTATTCAAACTGCATGTCAACTTTTGAAAGCAAAAGGTGTTGTCGTAGATATAATCCGTCACAACAATCTTGAAATGTTAGAGGATAAAATCTTGAAATATAGAGATACTAGCTCTAGGATTTGGTATATGATTGATGGTGTTTATTCAATGTATGGAGATATCGCTCCAATTTTAGCAATCAATTCGTTAATGAAAAAGTATTCTCAATTACATTTATATGTGGATGATGCTCATGGAATGAGTTGGGCGGGAACTCATGGTTGTGGTCAAATATTTGAAGCCTGTTTAGAAAATGAAAAAACACTTTACATGACCACAATGGCAAAAGGTTTTGGAGTAATGGGCGGAATCGCAGTATTTCCAACTAATTCATGGTATCAAAAAGTGAAAAGACATGGAGGAGCGCTTTCGTACTCGCATCCTATTCCACCCCCCGTGTTAGGAGCTTGTATTGCTTCAGCTGAATTACATTTAACAGGAGAAATTATCGAATTACAATCAGAACTAAAACACAAATTAGCCTTTGCAGATGCTAAGTTTAGAACAACTGATTTGCCACTTATTTCTAATCCATTAACTCCAATTAAATTTGTTGGTACAGGACAGCCGGTTGTTGGGTATAACTTGAATAAACGCATTTTAGATGAAGGTTTTTATGTAAATATTGGAATGTTTCCTGCCGTTCCTATAAAAAATACTGGATTACGATTTACTATCACAAATCATAATTCAGAGTCTGATATTTCAGCACTCATTGATGCATTGAATTATCACTATCCACGAGTACTAGAAGAAGAAGGGAAAACGAATAATCAAGTTAGAAAGGCATTCAATCTTCCGCTTTTATCAGAAAAAGAGGTTGAAAAAACACAACAATTGGAACCAAAAGAATTAAAAGTCCAATTTGAAGATACGATTGAAAAAATTAATCAAACTACATGGGATACTCTATTTAAGGGGAAAGGTAATTTTGATTATGAAGCATTAAAAATTATAGAAGAGGGATTTAAAGGAAATGAGAAAGAAGAAGAAAATTGGGAGAGTAAATACATCCTTATTTCTGATGAAAATGATAACATTATTTTAGCTACATTTTTAACAATTGGTTTAATAAAAGATGATTTATTATCAGAAGCAGGAATATCCAAGGCAATCGAAGATTTGAGAAAAGACAATCCTTATTATTTATGTTCTAAAACGTTATGTCTTGGTTCTTTTTTCACAGAAGGAGAACATTTGTATTACGATAAAACTCATCCAAGAGTTCAGTTGGCTGTTAAGACTTTGATACAATTATTATTGAAAATTCAACATGAAGAGGGAGTAAATAATCTGATTTTAAGAGATTTTTCGGAAGAAGATGAAGCATTATTTAAAATCTTTTACGACGAAGGATTTTTTAAGGTTCAAATGCCAAATGCGAATATAATTAGTCAATTACAAGATGCTAAAGACACTCCATATTATGAATTACTTACTTCAAAAGCGAAAAGAAACATTCGAAAAGAAGTATTACAGTATGAAGATCAATTGGATTTTGAAATAAAAGATAAATTAACAAATGAAGAACTTGATTTATTTTATTCTCTTTATAATCAAGTGTCTATAAAAAATTATGACATTAATATTTTTCCATATCCATATAAATTATTTCAAGTAATAAATGAAAAAGAAAATTGGGAGTTTGGAATACTTCGGGTTAAAGAGACCGGTAGAATAATAGGAATGTGTGTTTGTTATTTGAGTGGTGAAAGCTATATAACCATGCTTATAGGTATCGATTATACTTTCAATGAGTCGTATAATTCATATAAAACGATACTTTATAAAATCGTTTTACATGCTAGGGAAAAGAATTTTAAAAATTTATATTTTGGTTTTTCTGCTGACTTTGAAAAGAAAAAACTTGGAGCAAAGCAAATTTCGAAGTATGCATTTTTAACATCAAAAGACCAGTTTTCGTTTGAAATAATAGAGAATACAAATTCAAATAATTGATTTAATAAATCATATTATTATAGT
>JBILUY010000309.1:0-2531 GCA_044370735.1 Crocinitomicaceae bacterium
ATTCGAGAGATAGATGGTATTCTACATTTAGAATATTATTGTGATGAAATTAATATAGAAATTGCTCAAAAGTTAGTAGAAGATCGAATTGAATTATCTAATCATACTGTTTCTTATCTTTTCGTTGATGGAACTTCTGTTAAAAGTATAGATAAAAAAACACGTGATTTTTTTGGTTCAGAAAAGGGTACATATTTAGTAGGAGGGATGGCTTTTTTTTCTAATTCTAGATTGTCAACCTTTCTTGCCAATTTTTTAGTAAAAGTAAATTTAGTAAAATATAATTTTCCTATTAAATTATTCAATGACAAGTCTGAAGCGATCTCTTGGTTGAAAACTATAAAAAAACAACATGAATGATTATATAGATCTTCTTCAGACTGTGGTATATTCTTATGCCAATAGTGATTTTGAAATTCGTATTCCTATTACTTATGAAGATTCTGATTTGAATATTATTGCTTCTGCAATAAATGTTTTGGGAGAAGAGTTGAAAGAGAAAACAATTTCAAAAGATTATTTGGGAACTATAGTTTCAAAATTACCTCTTCCAATTATCGTTTTTGATAAGTTAGGAAACCTTGAGTTGATTAATCCATTAGGTGTTAAGTTTTTAAGTTTAAAAAGTATAGAAATTAATCAAAATATTTATGAATTTCTACCAAAAATCATTTTGGAAAATGTACTAAAATTAGATAATTCTCAAAAGCAACGACAGATAGTATTTCAAATTTTAAAAAAACGAAACAAACAAATTGACAAATTTTACCAATGTAAGTTAAATAAGTTAAAACATACTGATAATACAAAGTATATATTCATTGCTGAAGATATAACAGAATTGAAGCGCAATGAATTTTTAAAAATGAACGCATTTTTAGAAGGGGAGGAAAATGAACGAAAACGATTAGCGTATGATTTACATGATTCTTTAGGACAAGAATTAAATATCATAAGTTTATTTATCGAAAGTTTAAAATCGATGGATCGTAACAGTCCTGATTTTGACACTTATTTGGACAAAATTAAGCTTCACAATTCAAATTCTATTCAAACACTTAGAGATGTATCATATAATTTGATGCCTTCTTATATTGTAAATAATAACTTGTTTGAGGTGATTAAGCAGCTGGTGAATAATTTGAATTTATTACACAAAACATCCATTGCATATACTTACCCAGATAGTGTAAATGGTATCACAACAAAAGATAAAGAATTAATGATATTTAGGGTAATTCAGGAATTCTTATCAAATTCAATTAAACATTCAAAAGCAAAGGAAATTACATTAAAGATTGATTTACATAAAAATATATTTACATTTCAATTGAAAGACAACGGAATAGGGTTTGATGTAAACTTATTAAAGCATAAAAATGGGTTAAATAATATGGTTCACAGATTAGATCTTATAAATGCACCCTATCAATTTAACAGTTTGCCTAAAATCGGTACAACCTTAAAATTTAAAATTTATGTCTAACAAAATAAATGTACTAGTAGCTGATGATCATCAGGTTGTAAGGGAAGGTATCATTACAATGTTAAAACATCAGAAAAATTTGGATTTGCAATATTTTGAAGCTACAAATGGATTAGAAGTGCTTCAAATGATTAAACAACATCGTATAGATGTTATTTTACTTGATATTACCATGCCACAATTAGATGGGCTTGAAACCTTGAAAAAATTAAGGAGTACACATTTCGCTCCGCCTACAATTATGTTAACGATGCACAATGATGATTATATCATTCGCAAAGCATATAAATATGGTACTTCTGGATTTGTTCTAAAAACTTGTTCTGCGGAAGAATTGGTAAATGCGATAAAAATTGTACATTCAGGAAAGAAATATTTTAGTCTTGAAACATCCAATTTGTTATTTAAAGAAATGAATTCTAACCTAAAAGCACAACGCGTTTATTTAAAGAATGAAATTTTATCCAAACGAGAAGTTCAAATAATATCTTTTTATGTCAAAGGATACACAAATGCTAAAGTTGCAGAAGAATTAAATATAAGTAAACGAACTGTTGAAGGACATCGATATAAAATAATGAAAAAATTACAGATAGATAGTATCAGTCAGCTTGTTTTGTATGGTATTGAGAATGAGTTTTGATAAAATAGTTGTAACCTAAAACTATTTAAAAACGGAATTGAATATTCAATTCCGTTTTTGTTTTTATAAATTACTCAAAATTGCAATAAGTTCCTTTTGTGGATGACAATCGCTTTTATCCTTACGGTAAGAAACGTGGGTAAAAATTCCCTTATCTCCGCGCAAAGCAAACTTAGATAAATCCCACATTTCAGGAAAATACGTTTTAGGGATTTTATACGTTTCACAGAGGTATTGTAAGAGTAATTTCAAACTTTCGAGTTGTTTTTCGGTATATTTATGAAAGTATCTATTTTCTCTAAAGGGATAGGTATAAGTCACCACTTCTTCTTTTGGAACTTCTTCTTTATAAATGTTGTAATAAATTACGTTTTTAAAATTCAATGCTCCCCAGGAACATAA
>JBILUY010000196.1:0-4796 GCA_044370735.1 Crocinitomicaceae bacterium
GAAAGATAATTGTACAGATACGTCTGAATTATTTTCTGTAAGCAATGTTACTTTTACTGGAAAACCAGATTTTACTCAGATTAAAAAACAATATTGTGATGGTGACAAAGCAAGTAGTTTGGTTCCAACTTTAAATTCTACCTACATATGGTATGATCAACAAGGTTTCTTATTGAATA
The DNA here is from genome assembly GCA_044370735.1 of Crocinitomicaceae bacterium. Classification (GTDB taxonomy): domain Bacteria; phylum Bacteroidota; class Bacteroidia; order Flavobacteriales_D; family Crocinitomicaceae; genus CANHVK01. The sequence goes on from JBILUY010000196.1 coordinate 180, forward strand.
CAAACGATAAACTTTATAATGGTATTTATTATGTGAGTAATAAAGAGCCAGGTAAATGTGAGAGTGAGCAAATAGAAGTTGATGTTGATTTATCAAGAATGGGGCTGTCAGTACTTTCAATTAAAGCAGCAACTTGTAACAAAAAAGATGGTTTTGTTGAAGTAAAAGCATCTAATGGTATTGGAGCGATAAAATACACTTGGTATAACACCGATAATGAGGTGATTGGATCAGGTGCTAAATTAGTTGATATTTCAGAGGGTATATATCTTGTTGAAGCACAAGATGCCATTGGATGTAAAGTAGTTTCTAGTCCTCCAATAAACATGACATGTAGTGTTCCTGATATACCACAAATTGTGACACCAGATGGAGATGGTAAAAACGATACTTGGAAAATTAATTATAAATCATCTTATCCAAGAGTGAAAGTATCTATCTACAATAGATGGGGGAACCTTGTCTATGAAAGTCAACCTTATGAAGATGACTGGGATGGTAAACCAAGTGTAGAACAAGCAATGGGTAAAAATGAATTACCAACGGGAACATATTATTATGTAATTGACAAACAAGGAGATGGTTCGGATTTAGAGTCAGGTTTCTTGGAACTTATAAAATAAAGGAAGAAGGGGGATATCCCCCTTTTTTGTTTACTAACATTCAGTTTTTCAAATTTTAATGGATAGTTAGAATTAAACTGAATAAATAGAATTACTTTTGTAGTAATCTAAATGTATGTAAGATGCGATATTTGTCATCAACCAAGATTTTGTTATTTTTCTCATTTTCTGTTTTTTTATTAAAACAGGGGATTTCACAAGAGAATAAAAATGTTTCACAAGCAGAAAAGTTATATTCTGAAAAAAAATATTTTGAAGCAACCTATCCATTCAAGAAAGCAACAATTGATGATCGCGTAGATCCAAATAACAATCCTGAATTATATAGACATGCTATTGAAGCATTGGTTAAGTCAAATCAATTCACAGACGCATTGGTAGTGTATGATCAATTTAGTGTTTCTGAAAAGTACACGTTTGAAGACGCATATAATCATATTTTATTATTGCTATACGTAGGAGATTTAACACATGCTAAAAATATTTTATCAAAATCTGTTGTTTCTGCTTCAACTGAACAAAGGAGAGAACGTTTAGAGCAATACATAGATCAGTTTAATTTAAATTCTTTAGAAAAAGGAGAAGGGTATAAATTTGATTATGATTTTTACCATGCCTTTTATAATGATCATGCTGTAGAATATTTTTTAGCTGCTAACAAATTAATTAAAGATAAAACTACGTTAAAAGAATCTCCTTGGGGAGATATTACGAATGATTATTATTCTCATTTTGTATATGATGATACTAAAGCAAAATCTGTTCCGAATAAAACACTAAAAGGAAAAAAACATCAAGGTGCAGCTTTTTATGACTCAATAGGAGGAATATGGTATTATTCTAGAACGATCAATAAAAAATCACATCCTTTAACAGCAGGATTGTTCTTTTTTAATGAAAAAACAAAAAAAGAAGATGCATTTGTTTACAATAGACCGGATCATTTTTTAGCACATCCAAGTTTATCAGATTCAAGACAAGTATTGTGGTTTACTTCTAATCGTGAAGGTGGAGTAGGAGGTTTGGATATTTGGTATTGTGTGAAAGATCAATTAGGATGGGGAGAACCGATCAACGCAGGTCCGATGATTAATACTGAGAAAGATGAAGCTTTCCCATTTGAAAAAGGAGGTTATTTATATTTTGCTAGTAACGGACATAATTTGATTGGTGGTATGGATTTATACCATGTAGGTATAGAAGGTGTTGAAGCAAAACATGCATTGGAAGTAAACACACCAATTTTTCCAAAAGAAGAAAATGGAGTTACATCAACAGATGTGAACTTTGAGTATGATCCTGTTTTAGCTGGTACACAAAAAATGGAATTTGTAAATTCTCAAAATCAATACTTATTTGATTATTTAGCATATGAAAAATCAGGCAAGTTTGTTAAAAAATATACCTTGAAAAAAGGGAAAGAAGATGAGATTGTGTTGAATGATAAAATTGAGTTGTTCGCAGCGGTAAAAGATAAAGAAACAGGTAAAGATATTAAAGGGAATGCAGTTGAGATAATTGATGTTGCGACTGGTGATTCTGTGAAAATAGTATCTGACTCTGTTGGAAATATCAAAACGGAATTAGATCGAAATAAAGAATATCAAGTTTCGACAGGGAAAGAAGGTTACGATCCAGTAATGACAAAAATTGACACTAAAGCGAAGGTTAATGAAATTACAGAAGATTTAGCAATAAGAAAAACACCTAACGCTCCAATGGTAAGAATGGAAAACATCTTGTATAATTTCAATCAATTTAATTTAAGTGATTTTGGATTGGCTGAATTAGACACCTTGGCTGAGTTCTTAAAATTAAATCCGGATGTTAAAGTAGATTTATCTTCACATACAGATTGTAGAGGTACAAATGAATATAACAATAAACTTTCTGCACAACGTGGAAAAAGCTGTTATGATTATTTAGTTTCTAAAGGTGTTAAAAAAGAGTCATTAATAATGAAAAATTATGGTGAGACGAAATTATTGAATCAATGTAAAGATGGGGTAGAATGTGGAGAGGAGTTACATCAAATTAATAGAAGAACAGAGTTTGTTTTAAAGTTTCCGAAGGAATTTAAGATAAATTAATCACATTTAACTAAATGAAAAGGCTCCCAAAAGGAGCCTTTTTTATTGCTTGTTGATTTCTGTTAATAAATAATGAAAATTCAAATTTTAAAAATCATTAGAACAAAGTAAATTTGAGGAATAATATTTCTCGTATGTTAGAATTTAATCCGAAGGAATTACCTATTCCTAAATTACATCAATTATTGTTAGGTGCTATTGGTCCAAGACCGATTGCTTTTGCTTCTACGGTTGATGCAGAGGGTAATCATAACTTATCTCCGTTTAGCTTTTTTAATGTTTTTAGTGCGAATCCTCCAATTTTAATTTTTTCTCCTGCGAGAAGTGGTAGAACGAATGAAACAAAGGATACGTACAAAAATGTAAAAGCGGTTCCAGAAGTTGTAATTAATATTGTGACTTACGATATCGTGCAACAAATGAGTTTAAGTAGCTCACCTTATGCACCGAACGTTGACGAATTCGTGAAAGCTGGATTTACAGCCTTGGATTCACATTTAGTAAAACCAAAAAGAGTTGCTGAATCGCCTGTGCAATTTGAATGTAAGGTGAATGAAGTGATCGAATTAGGTGAAAATGGAGGTGCAGGAAACTTAATCATTTGTGAGGTAGTGAAATTTCATATTGATGAAAGAGTAATGGATGCAAATGGTCAAATCGATCAACACAAAATCAATTTAGTTTCTAGAATGGGAGGAAACTGGTATTGCCACGCAAACGAGGCTTCTATGTTTGAAGTGGTAAAACCTTTAACAACTGTTGGTATTGGTTTTGACAATTTACCTAAAGATATTCTTGATTCAACTATCCTAACAAAAAACGATTTAGGTTTGTTAGCAGGGATTGAAACCTTGCCAAACGAAACAGATGTAAACGAATTTAAATTGTTAGAATTAAATAATTTATTCGTAAATTTAGATGACAAGCCAGCTGAATTAGAGTTGGAATTACATAAACACGCTAAGGATCTTCTTGCTGAAAATAAAGTGGAAGATGCTTGGAAAACATTATTAGCATTTAATAACTAATCATAAATAATTACCTATGTTTAAATTATCAGGAACAGTAAAGAAAGTTTTCCCTACAGTTCAAGTTTCAGAAAAGTTTTCAAAAAGAGAGTTTGTAGTTACTGAATCAACTGGAATGTATCCACAAGATATTTTATTTCAATTGACACAAGATAAGTGTACTTTATTAGATGGAGTGAATGAAAACGATTCGATCGAAGTTTCTTTCAACTTAAGAGGTAGAGAGTGGACTAACCCACAAGGAGAAGTAAAGTATTTTAATTCATTAGACGCTTGGAGAATTGATCGTTTGAATGGTTCTGTTGCACCTAGTCAAAATACGAATGCTGGATTTACAGCACCAGTTGCACCTACATCTACTCCAGTTCAGATGGTAGATAGCTCTGATGATGATCTTCCTTTCTAATTGAAAATACGATTTTAGTAAAGTCGCCTCAAAAGGGCGACTTTTTTGTTTTAATATATTATTTATCCTTATTTTTAATCTAATGAGACTTATTTATTTCTTTTTAATGTTTTTATTTTTCACAGTTTCTTGTGACTCAAAAAAGACATTATTAATAAATAAGAATTGGAAACTAGAAAAAGTATATTTTACTAAATATAAATATTGGGGAAAATTATCTAATTGTAATCGTTATCATTTATATTTTAATCAAAATGGTAATTTTAACATTTATCATGTTGGTTGTAAAAGAAATTTCTTGCTACATTCAGACGTTATTCATAAAGATTATTGGAGTTTTAAAGATGAAAAACTTTTTATTTCTGTTTTTGGTAATTGTATTATTAAATCTATTTCGAATGATAAATTGGTTCTAATTATTGATCAAAAAAATGAAATGGAAGGGGTGTATTATTTTAATTCAAAACAAG
>JBILUY010000178.1:0-5208 GCA_044370735.1 Crocinitomicaceae bacterium
TTTCTATGGAAATAAAAAATTAAAATATATATGTGCTGATGAAGATCAGATGAGTGTTATAACAGATTCTTTAAGATTGAGTTCCATTTTTGCAGAAGTAAATTCTTATTGCTCTTTTACCCCAGGTGGATTATTCAATACAATTACCAGCAATGTGAAATTCGATGCAACAGGAAATTGTACTGGAAATGATACATATCTATCTTATACAAAACTTAGTATTGAAGATCAAAATGGAAAGGGAATATCTGTAACAGATAATCAAGGGATAGTTAATTTCTATAAGCAAAAAGGAAATTACACCTTAACACCTGAGTTGGAAAATGAAACATTTTTTCAAATTTCACCTCAAACTATTTCGTTTACATTACTTGATGATTCAAATCAAGACACTACGATTAACTTCTGTATTACACCTAACGGAGTTCACAAAGACCTTGAAGTTATTTTAGCACCTTATGGTCCTGCTCGTCCAGGTTTTGATGCAACTTATTTGGTTACTTATAAAAACAAAGGAAATCAAACACTTTCAGGTGATTTAAACGTAACTTACAACGAAGATGTTCTTGATTTTGTAAGATCTACTATGTCAACGCATACTAACGGGAATGTAAGTACAACATTTGCAGATTTAAAGCCATTTGAAGTGCGTGTTGATACGTTGGTGTTAAATGTAAATAGTCCTATTGAAACTCCTGCAGTTAATATAAATGATACATTAAAGTTCGTTGCAACAATCAATCCTACAAATGAAGATGAAACGCCAACGGATAATGTATTCGAATTTAATCAAAGTGTTTTAGGCGCTTACGATCCAAACTTAATCACTTGTTTGCAAGGAAATGAATTAAAAACAACTGAAATTGGTAAAACATTACATTACACTATCGAATTCGAAAACACGGGTAATTACCCTGCTGAGAACATCGTAGTAGTTGAGGAAATAGATCCAAAAAAATACGATATAAACTCACTTCAAATTTTAAACACTTCTCATCCAATGAAGTTAAGAGTGGAAGGAAACAAAGTAGAGTATTATTTCGAAAAAATTAAATTAGGAGAACACAAACACGGAAATATCTTGCTAAAATTGAATTCAAATGATGAATTAAAATCAGAAGATGATGTAAACAAACAAGCGAATATTTATTTTGACTATAACGCACCAGTTCAAACCAATAACGAAAAAACAGTTTACAGAGATTTAAAAGCAAGTATCGCTGATTTAAAAGAAGATGTAAGTATCAGTGTATTTCCAAATCCTGGAAATGGAAATGTGAATGTACGTGCTGCTAAAAACATCAAATCAATCGAAGTATATGATGTAAATGGAAGGGTAATACAAACCAAAGTAGTTTCCTCAATCCAAACAGAGATTAATTTATCAGATGAAATGACAGGCGTATATTTCATCAAAGTAACTACAGAAGAAGGAGCAAACGTAATTAAATATCAAAAAGATTAAATTTTAAAATGAATGTACTGAAAGACTTTCTCTTTCAGTACATCTATTTCAATTTTCAATGAAGATTCATTCATACATCATATTATTTTTTCTGTATTTTGCCACTTTATCGGCAAATACTCATACTAAATTAGATTCATTAAAGTCTAAATTAGCGAATGAAAATTCGTTGAATAATCGTGTTGTTTTATTAAATAAAATTGCAGAGGAGTATCAAGATTCAGACCCGAAGTTAATGTTGTATTACGCAAAAAAAGCATTAGTAAATGCAAAAAAAGCAGATAATATACTTCAGATTGGATATGCATACTTAAATGTTGGTAATGCGAATATTATTTTGGGAGATTATAATAATGCGTTAGAACATTTTCATCGTGCTAAAAATTTATTGGAAACAAATCACACCTTTAAAAGAACAATTGACTATAAAAATGCATTAGCGAAAGCGTATGGAAGTATTGGTGTAGTTTTTTCGGAGAAATCAAATTACAGTAAAGCGCTTGAGTATTACCGAAAATCAATTCATGTTTATAGAGAAACTAACAAATTAGAAAATGTGGGAGTTTTATTGAATAACATTGGTATCGTTTACCTTTCACAAGCTCAAGAAGATAAGGCACTAGCGAATTTTCAACAATGTTTAAAAATTCAACAAAAATTGAAAAACCCATCAATTGGGATAACGCTAACAAATATTGGTAATATTTTTAACCACAAAAACAATTTTAAGAAAGCGTTAATCTATTACTCAAAAGCAAGACATATTTTTCATAAATATCCAAACCCTAGAGGATTAGGTGAGTTGTTTAATAATTTGGGTTTGCTTGCTACAAAACAAAACAATTTCGCTGAAGCCAATTTTTACCTGCTGAAAGCAAAGAAGGAGTTTGAGAATATTGATGATAAATTTGGAATTTCAGACACCTATACATATTTGGGTGAAATAGAATTCAAAAGTAAAAATTGGGATAAGTCTATTCAATATTATACTAAGTCGTTGGAACTTTCAAGAGAGTTAGGGATTTTAGATCAGATTAAAAATGTTGAATATAAAATCTTTCAAATTTTTGAAATTCAAAAGAATGATAGCAAGGCATTAGAACATTATAAACGTTATAGTAGTATCAAAGATTCTATTTTGAGTGAAGCAAATATTCGTAACACGGTACAAGCCGAAATGAATTTTGAATTCGATAAAAAGGAGTTGTTTTACAAAAAAGAACAAGAAAAAAAGGAGATTCTTTATAAAGAAAAAATTAAAGATAATAGACAGATTTTCACTTTTATAGTATTAGCTGTATTATTGCTTTTTTCATTTTTAATTATACTTTATTATCGTAATCAAAAACACAAAACAACTTCGTTAAAACTTGATTTATTAGAGTATGAGCAAAAAGCACTGCATCTTCAAATGAATCCACATTTTGTATTTAATTGTTTAGGTTCAATATCCAGTTTTATCATGCAAAATGATGTAGACCAAGCGATTAAATATTTATCTAAATTTTCAAAATTAATGCGATTAACCTTGGAGTTTTCAAAAGTTCCACTGATTCCAATTGATAAAGAAATAGAAAGTTTAGAAAATTACTTAGCATTAGAGCAATTAAGATTTAATCAAGGGTTTAAATATAAAATAACTAAATCTTCTGATATTGAAGATGATGTAGCTTTACCTTCATTGTTGCTTCAGCCCTTTGTTGAAAATGCAATTATTCATGGAGTAGTGCCAAAGAAAAATCAAGGACAAATAGATATTGAATTTAACTTAGACAATGACTATTTAATTTGTACGATAAAAGACAACGGGATTGGTGTTTATCAATCTCAAAAAGAAAAAGAAAAATTAGTAAATGTTCATAAATCTATGGCGTTAAACATAACGGATAATAGGTTGAAAATGATGGAAATGATTTTAAATAAGAAAACATATTTATCCATTTCAGAATTAAAAGATAAAGAAGAAAATAATGTTTTAGGTACTAAAATTGAAGTCAAAATCCCAATTCAATATATAGATTAAAAGTTTAATTATGATTAAAGCTATAATTATAGATGACGATGCTAACTTAAGAGTTGGATTAAAAACCATGTTGGCAAGATATGCGTCACAAATTGAAGTTGTTGCAGAGGCGGATAGTGTTGAGTCTGGTGTTTACACAATCGAAAATAATCCTTCAGATGTTTTGTTTTTGGATATACAAATGGGAGATGGTACTGGATTTGATATTTTGGAAACGTTAAAAAGCAAAAACAAAATAATAAATCAACAGATTGTTTTTATCACCGCATTTGAACAATATGCAATCAAAGCTTTTCGTTTTAGTGCATTAGATTATTTATTAAAACCAGTTGATCCAGAGGAATTGACTCAGGTAACAAATAAAATTTATGAGTCAGTAAAAAATCAAACAAATACAGACCACGTAGATGTGTTATTAGATAGCATTAGAAATAAAAATGAAGACTTACATCGCATTGTGTTAAATAATTCTGAAGGGATGCATATTTTGGAAATTGAAGATATAATTCGCTGTGAAAGTGAAGACAATTACACAAAATTTTATCTCAAAAATGCGAAGTCTTTAATGATTTCAAAAACCTTAAAAGAATATGAGGAGTTACTCTCAGAAGAAGGATTTTTAAGAGTGCACCAATCACACTTAATTAATTTAAAATATGTTGATACATTTAATAAATCTGATTCAAAAGTAAAAATGTCTGACTCAAGTTTTGTACCTGTGTCTCAACGCAAAAAGGAAAAGTTTTTAGAAGTTTTGAAATCTTACAAATAGAAAAGAGGGTGTCCGATAAGTCGAGACACCCTTTTTAAATTTTCAGAAGTTGGTTAAAATTGTCAAAACGAGGCATTCGAAAATGAAAAAAGCGGAGTTTACTAAAGTAAATGAGCATTTTTGAATTAAGAATAACGAAGTATTGGCACTTTTTAGACAGCTTCTTTATATATAAACATCGCGTCTATCCTAAACGAGTAGGGAAGAGTTGATGAGAAAGGGATGGTTTCCCATCCCTATAAATCCAGGATTACATCATTCCTCCCATTCCTCCAGGCATTCCTCCGCCCATTGGTGGTAAGTTTTCTTCTGGTTGGTCTGTGATAACACATTCAGTAGTCAATAACATTGCAGCAATAGAAGCAGCGTTCTCAATTGCAATACGAGTAACTTTAGTTGGGTCAATTACACCAGCAGCGTATAGGTTTTCAAAAACTTCAGTTCTTGCGTTGTAACCAAAGTCATCTTTACCTTCACGCACTTTTTGAACGATTACTGCTCCTTCACCACCTGCGTTAGCAACGATTTGACGTAAAGGCTCCTCGATAGCTCTTTTTACAATCGCAATACCTGTAGTTTCGTCTTCGTTTTCTCCTTTTAATGTTTCTAATGACTCGCTTGCACGAATTAAAGCTACACCTCCACCAGGAACGATTCCTTCTTCTACAGCAGCTCTTGTTGCAGCTAAAGCATCGTCAACTCTGTCTTTTTTCTCTTTCATTTCAACTTCAGTTGCTGCACCTACATATAATACAGCTACACCTCCAGCTAATTTTGCTAAACGCTCTTGTAATTTTTCTCTGTCGTAATCTGAAGTTGTAGATTCAATTTGTGCTTTAATTTGATTAACACGTGCGCTAATACCCTCTTTGTTGCCAGCTCCGTTTACGATAGTTGTATTGTCTTTGTCGATTTCGATTTTTTCAGCAGTACCTAACATGTCTAAAG
>JBILUY010000179.1:0-5190 GCA_044370735.1 Crocinitomicaceae bacterium
TGAAATCATCCGCAAGGGAGATTATCCATTACGAGGAGAATTTGAATCGGGTCCTTTTGAGTTTAATTTACCTAACATGTTTTTGGTGGTGTTGGAATTAGAAAATGGACAACAGGGTGCCTTTGCTGTTTCTGAAAGTATTTTAGATTCATACAAACACGAAGGAAATCGTTTGGAGGTCTTTTTAAAAGATTATGAACCGATGAGCAATCCAATACCTGGTGTATATATAGCTGCGAAAGAATTTCCTAAGGAACTTATTCGAGAATGATATCATTAAAAAATATTAGTTTTAAAAGAGGGGATAGAACTATTCTTGAGGATATTTCTTTGAAATTAAATAAAGGAGAAATTTTCGGGATTGTTGGACCAAGTGGAGCAGGGAAATCTACTTTGTTGCAAATCATGTCAGGTTTATTGGATGCTGAACATGGAGCTGTTTTTTTAGGGAAAGATCAAGTTGTTGGTCCCTCACAGCGTTTGATTCCAGGTCATCCAGAGGTACAATTAGTAAATCAAGAATTTGGTTTGGATAATTATCATAAAGTTTATGAAAATCTTTGGGTTAAGGCTAATCATTTAAATGAAAAATTGAATAAAGAAATGATCGAAGAGTTACTCGATTTACTTGATCTTTCTCATTTAGCAACTAGTCAAGCAATACATTTATCTGGAGGAGAAAAACAACGTTTAGCTTTAGGTAGAGCTTTGATTATGGAATCAAAAGTGATACTGTTAGATGAGCCATTTGCTCACCTTGATGCACATATTAAACGAAGAGTTATCGACTATCTATTACGTTTAAAAAAAGCCCGTAAAACTACTTTTGTTTTTGTGACACATGATGGTCAAGACGTGTTGACTTTTGCGGATCGAATAGCTTATTTTAACGATAGTGAAATAAAACGAATTTCAAATGCAGAAGAGTTTTATTTGAAACCGGCTAATGAAATTGAAGCATGTTTTTTTGGTGAGATTAACAAAATTAGCTTAGATAGAAAAGCGTATTTATTCAGACCAACTCAATTTTCTTTAACGAAATCAAGTGTGTATAATTACGAGTTGGTTGTGAATTTTAAAGAAAAAGTATTTGCCGGTCCTTATTCAGTTTTTACTTTTAAGTTTGGAACTAAACAAAGCATCACTCTTTACGATACAAAAGATATATCTCATGCCGATAAAATCTATATCGAAAAAAATTAGAACCCTTTCTTGGAAGGAAGTTGGGCTACTTTTCAAACAAACTGTAACCGAATTTGCTAGTGAAAACAGTTTGTTTCATGGCGCTGCATTGTCCTATTACACCATTTTTGCTTTAGTACCTATTTTGTATTTAAGTATTGTTTCTTTTGGTCAAATCATTGGTCAAGAAAAAATGTTGGAAATTATTGCAGATGTTTTACGTGAACAAGTAGGTATAAAAGATATACAAGGTATTTTATCGTTTTTGAATGAAATTAATTTCCATAAAAGTAATTTCGTGATGCAAGCTGTTGGTATTGTTGTATTATTGATTTCATCCACTGCGATTTTATCTTCCTTAAAGAATAGTATTAATGATTTTTATGATATAGAAAAAGTACATGATAGTAAACGAAGAAAATTGCTTGCTACTTTGACGGATAAACTCCTTCATATGGTATTGCTAATGGTTTTTGGTTTGATTATTATAATCACTTATTTTGCTCAAATTCTCTTACTTTCCTTTGGAGATATGATTTTAAACGAACTAAATGCGTTACATTTTTTGTTCGATTTTTTAACGCAACATTTGATACCTTTGATTACCAATTTCACAATATTCTTTTTCATTTTTAAATATTTATCGGATGGAATCGTAAATGTGAAATTAGCTGCAGGAGGAGCCTTGGTTACTGCTACTTTGTTGTATTTAGGTCAGTTATTGATAAAATATTATTTAACACATTACTTTTTTGCACGTGATACTGGGATTGCCGGTACAATTTTAGTATTACTTACATGGGTATATTATACATCTCAAATCATTTTCTTTGGTGCAAAATTCATTGCTGTTTATGCTAAAATCTCAGGTAAACCAATTGAAGTTAAATAATAAAAGTAGATAACAAGGTTTGAATAAATCTTCAATAATTCGTACCTTATGGGTATTTATGTATTCTGTTATTTTATTAAACTTTTTTGTACAGAGCTCGTTAAAGTGAAAAATGGTTAAGTATATTCAAATAGCGTTTATAGTGATTTTAGCTCCTTTTTTGAGTTTTGCTCAAAAAACAGCAGATGATTATGTGCAAGATGGATTAACTAAAGTTTCTAATAATAACCATAAAGCTGCTATTTCAGATTTTACAAAAGCCTTAAAAATAAATCCGAAATTAACTGAAGCCTATGTTGCTCGTGGAAATTCGAAACGACAATTAGGGAAATTACAAAGTGCTGTTTCAGACTATAATCATGCTTTGGTGATTAATCCGAATGATCCCGAAACGTATAACCTCCGCGGTGAAGTGTTTTTGTTGTTAGGTCATTATACAGAATCAATTAACGATTTTACGATGACATTGCATATAAATAAAAAACACCCTGTAGCACATTACAATAGAGGATATGCATATCAATCCACCGGCGATTATCGCGCTGCTATGAAAGATTATGAAAAAGCACTAGAGATTAATTCTAGTTTTGCTGAAGTATATTTTGAAATTGGTAACATCTTAGCCATAAAAGGAAAATACGAGGAAGCGATACAACAGTTTGATAAATCGATAGGTTTAAAACCTGATTTTGCAAAAGTGTATATTGCGAGAGGTTTAGCAAAATTTAAAACTGGAGATCAGACAGATGGATGTAATGATTTGACTAAAGCTAAGGAGTTGGGAGATAAAGCAGTTGATTCAATGATTCAATTTTATTGCGTCTCTAAAAAGGAACAAGAAGGGAGTGAGGAACGGTAATGAAAGAAAGTCTTAACATATTAAAACGTGTTTGGGGGTATGATGAATTTCGACCGTTGCAAGAGGATATCGTTGATAATGCAATAAATGGTAAGGATATTTTGGCTTTATTACCTACAGGAGGAGGTAAATCCATTTGTTTTCAAGTTCCTGGTTTAGCAAGAGAAGGGGTTTGTATTGTTATTTCTCCTTTAATTGCTTTAATGCAAGATCAAGTCGATCAATTAGAAAAAAGAGGTGTTCGTGCTAAAGCTATTACAAGTTTAATGTCTCACAGAGAAATTGATTTAACATTAGATTTAGCTCGTTTTGGTGGGTTAGATTTTTTATATACTTCTCCAGAAAGATTAAAATCTCGGGTTTTTATTGATCGTTTTAAACAAATGAATGTTTCAATGATTGTGGTAGATGAAGCTCATTGTATTTCAGAATGGGGACATGATTTTAGACCTCCTTATAGAGAAATAGCAGTCTTGAGAAATTACCAACCGAATGTTCCAATGATGGCAGTTACTGCTACAGCAACCCAAGAAGTAAAAGATGATATCATTAAACAATTGGAATTAAAAAATCCTGCTGTTTTTGAAGCTTCTTTTACGAGAGAAAATTTAAGTTACGAAGTTTATCAAGTTCAAAATAAAGAAAGTGCTGTTGTAAAATGGATACAAAAGTTTCCTGAATTTTGCGGTATTATTTATTGTCAAACTCGAAAAAGCGTGAAAGAGTTAGCAAATCATTTAGCGCTCAATGGCATTCAAGTTGGGATTTACCATGGAGGATTAGATGCTCACGCGAGAAATGAAATGATGTCAAATTGGTTATCCAATCGTACTCCGATTATGGTGGCAACCAATGCATTTGGAATGGGGATTGATAAACCGGATGTGCGTTATGTTTTACATTATGAGTTTCCTAATAATTTAGAAGCTTATTTTCAAGAGGCCGGTAGAGCAGGTCGAGATGGTAAAGCATCAAGAACATTAGTGTTGATTCTAGAGAATGAAATGGAAAAACATAAATCATTAATTGAACAACAATTTCCTCCGTTAGAAACTATAAAAAACACGTATAGAGCCATGTGTAATTATTTACATCTTGCAATTGGCTCAGGAGAAGGTGAAACGTTTCCTATTCATTTAAATACACTGTGTAACACTTTTCGACTAGAATTAATACCTACCTTTCAATCTTTAAAGATTTTAGAAATGAATGGTGATATTTTATTTAGTGAAAGTGTTTTTACTCCAACCAAATTAAAATTACTAGTCGGAAATACAACATTATATAGTTTTCAGATTAAATATGATCGCGTTTCTAAGTTAATTTCTTTTTTGACTAGAAGTTACCCTGGAATTTTTGATTATTATTTTGCGATTGATGAAGAGTTCATTTCGAAAAAAATAGGTGTGTCTGAAAGTGAAACAATTAAACAATTAGAATTTTTAGAACAAAATGGAATTGTTGACATTTCATGGAAGTCGGATGCGCCAAAAGTTACTTTTTTACATGAAAGATTACCAGATGATCACATGCGATTGACTGATGAGGTTTACAGAAACAGAAAAGAACGTGCGTTTAATCGCTTTGAAAAAGCAAGTCAATATATTTCTGGAAATCATTGTAGAGAGCAATTTTTATTAGCTTATTTCGGACAGAATTCATCTCCTTGTGGTCGATGTGATTATTGTAAGTCTCAACGAAAGGAACAAAAAACAATGTTGGAAATTGCTTCTATCATTGTTTATCAATTGAAAACAGCTCCCAAATCATTTGCTGATTTAGAAAATCAGATAGGTGAATTCTATACCACTGAAATTAAACAAGCTTTACAACATTTAATGCTTGAAGAAAAAATTAAATATGTGAATCAAGTCTATATGTTCATGTAAAAAAAGTGAAAAGCATTTACACTTTCCACTTTCTACTTTCTACTTTCCACTTTCTACTTTTTACTTTTTACTTTTTACTCTTTATTCCTACTTCTTAATAATACCTGAATTTACAAAATTCAACATCAAAGTAAGACGTATGTAATTACCATAGTTTTTAGATAAATCACCTAAATTTTTAGATTGATAAATAGGGAAATACAATCCAAAATAATTATCGAATTTTAAGCCTAAACCTGTTACAAATACTTGATCCATTTTACCTTGAGTTAAATAACTTGCATAATCTGCAAAAACTCCAATTGAATTTAAATAGGGTAGAGTAATAAAAGAGTTAGCTGAAAAAACCTGTTTAGAAGGAGTTATAT
>JBILUY010000182.1:0-5166 GCA_044370735.1 Crocinitomicaceae bacterium
GGAATCTTTGTGAAAACAGGTTCTATAATATTCAAATTTGCAAACCTTCTATCTTGAAAATAAATACCATATAATCCCGATTTAACTAAAACACAGTTTTTTGAATCCATACTAAAGATGTCATCATAAATTAATGGCGCCTTTTGTTCATTCAATGAAATAACACCATATTTGCCCTTCTGAGCAACAATAAATTCTGCATCATAAGGTAAGGAACATTTAAATTTATTTTCATTTTTCGGACTGTCAATCATAGACCTAAAAACATCAAAAACAATAGATTTAATTACTTTACCTGATAAATCAACTAAACCAAATTTCATCTTATTTGAAATGCTATCTTTTATCCCAACTTGAAAATAATAAGTTGGATTACTTGAATTTTTGTAAAAAACAAGCAAACGTATGGAATCATATATAGGAGAAAGGTAATATTTATCTGTTAAAATGGCTCCATATTTCCCTTTCGATTTGTAGATTAAGAGATCATTCACATTGTATTTTACCCGATCTATATCTAATTCCATATAAACATATTCAAAGTAACTATCATCCAAATTCTGTGGTAATTCAATTTCAATTTTTTTTGAAGTATAATCGTTATTTATTCTAATGGTTAAACATAACCCATCTATTTTTTTCAAATATTCACCTCTATCATAGCCTTTTGCTTCCCTATGCTCCACCATTGGCCCATAATCGTTATAATTTTCCACATTTTCTTCTTCATTTTTTTCCATAATGATTGGTTTCCCTTTTTTAGGATTGTTCTGTGTATTTTTTTTGAAATAATTGGTTGGGTCAAGAATCACAAATGAGTCGCCATCAAATATAAACTGCAATTTGACTTTTTGTGAATTGATCTTCTCTTGTACAAAAAAGGTAAACTGATTTTTATATAAATCATCGAAAGGATCCAAGGTAATCGAAAAAACATTTTCAATAATCGTTTTAGTGATTTTTTGAGTTGATTCATTAAAAACCAGCAAGGTAAGCTTATCCTCTCGATCTCTAATAATGAAAGGAGCACATGTATAATAGAAATTTCGTCGTAAAATAATATCACAAAACATCAGTTCCTCATAGGACTTCTCAGTTATTTGTTCACCTTTAAAATTAATAATTTTGAACCCTTTATTTTCCTGAGAAACAGTAACAAAACTTTCTCTTACAATTTCATATTTCGCATCTTTACTACTTTCTGCTATTTTTTTGCCTTTATAAAAAAACGTAGAACTCCCTTCTTTGATCCCTATAAAACTTGCATCATAGGATCCTAAATTTTCTGTTTTAACATATTCAAATTCTGCTGGATAAACCAAATTCCCATTCAAATCAGATAGCCCAAATTTACTCCCAACACGAAAGGGAACGAACATTTTTTCCTGAGAAAAAGCATTTAATAAAATGAAAATCAAACATAAAAGAGTAAAATAAATCTTCATACTTAGAGAAATTAGTTCGTAACATTTTTTTATACGTATCTAAGCTAATGATTATAATTGAATTATAACAAAATAATTACAAACATCACCCAATAGTTGTATTTTGCATATAAATACACATTAACTCGATTAGATTTATTAATTTTCAGTATATGAAAACATACTACCTTATTTTCTTTCTTCTTAGTATTAATTGTTTTTTTATACAAACAACAAATGCCCAACACAATCTTGAATATAACTATATTTTCAAACTTTCTAATCAAGAATATCTTTCATTACTTGACGATTTCAAATTTCATAATTCAAACAATTCAACTATCGATTTGACTCGGTATAAAAACATAATAGACAGTTGTTTACATTTTGATGAAGAAAAATTTGAAAATAAGGTCGCAATGCTAAATCCAGGAAATTATTTAATTGCTAAAGGGTTAGAAATTGATTTTAATTTGAAAATACACACTGTATTGCCTTTTCAATTTTATTGGGTTAATGATTTTCCATATACCACCATCAAATTATTGGATAGTAAAACGAATGAGGTTACAAAAAACGCAATTATAAAAATGGATACTATCCTTATTCCCTTTAATGATAAATTACAATCCTACACAAAAGCAAATTCGCTAAACGAAGCAGAATCATATTTAAAAGGGGAAATGAGTATTGAATTAGATGGAATAATGTACTTATTTCATGATTATCCATCTTCATACGATTGGACATCGCAGTATTCGAAGAAAAAACTATTTTACAGAAGATATATAAAACCCGTATTAATCACATTTCCATTTAAATACGCAACAATTATCAGTCATAATACCTTTACCTATTTAAAAAAGTGTTATAGGACAAAATACCCCAAATACAATGATGTAGGAGACACTGTAAAATTAGATACACGATATTATCCTTGGTCAATGTTACTCTACAATAAATATCGTTGGCCATTTAACAGAAAATATAGAATACTTATCGGAAGTTTAACCATAAATAAAACAGATTTTTCCGAAAATGACACACTAAAATTAAACGCAAAAGTTTTCGTTTATAACGGTAAAAAATACAAGAAACCAATCATTGTAAATGTGTATCCCTTGTCAAGTAAATCATCAGAATCTAATCAAATTAAATTCAAAATAGAACCCACAAAACGAGGTGAATACGAGTTTTACTTACCTTGTAAGAATAATCTTTCCGTTAATTCAACCTATAATGTTGAACTAAGTAATAATTATTCTTCATTTTCAAATAATGCATTTTTAAAATCATCGTTTAAAATTTCAGATAAGCTACATACAAGTACTAAATTTGAAATGTATGTAAACAAATCAGAAGAAAATGGAATGCTGCGTTATTCTAAAAATGAACCTATTCACATCACTTTTAATTCATTAGACACAAACGATTTTAAAAGAAAAATTTCACTTAAAATACATCTTCCATATATAAGTTCTTTGGAATCAGCAAATTTTATACCTGAAACTTTTTTTGAACAAGATATTTTATTTCACAATCAATCATCTCAAACATTCACTATTCCATCATATATTCTACCAACAGGCAAATATCATTTAGTCATTGAAGCCAAATTTATAAATTCTGAAAATCAAACTAATACTAAGTCATTGCTAATCGAGTATAATAATGAACCTCCACTATTTATCACAAAATTGGACTCGGAAAAATTATCAATTAATTTACTGCGTAGTGACACCACTACTTCCATCAAGCCCAAAATAATTGGTTATCAAAATAATATAATGAAAATAGAAAAAGAAATTGACTACAATACTACTATTTCGTTAAATCAAAATATTGATAGGTATGAAATAGAATATGGTGCACTGAAAGAAAATATTCATATCCCGCATCAGGTATTGATATCCTTTAAAAGAACCAAAAAAGGATTGCTTCAATATAAAATTGAAAACCCACATCACATTCCTATTTCTTACACTATTTTTAAAGACAACAATCTCCTTTTCTTACAAGATACGTGTAATCAATCTATTGAAAAAATAATTCAATATTCAAAAAAACATAATTATAGCGTCTATGCTCATTTTATTTGGAATGGAAAACTTATCAAACTTTCATCAAGTGATTTCATATACCACAAAATGACAATCAAATCAAAACGAAAATTAGAAGCTTTAAAATTAGACACACAGTTAAAAACATCTAACAAAAACGCACAAACTACTTATACTTATAGTGAAGCACTGTACGATAGAAATTACTACGACTTATATTCGAAATACAACGATGATAATCCATACGAGTTAAACTATTTCTATCTCAGTAATGAAAGAATTAAATTAGTAGAACGAGACAATAGATTTTACGAACCGCCCTATAAATCAATAACTAAGACAGAACAATTATTTTCTAAATTTAAAACTTTGAAAAAAAATAAAATACTAATATCTTATGATAGTATTGAAAACAAATTAAACTCTGAATTTACCCCTATTATTTTAGATAGTAATTACAAACCGATTTCAATACATTATATATATTTGGACGGAAAATTAACCCCTTTCAAATATCATCACAAAAGGCTGTACCACGCACCTTTATCTCAAATAACCCTATCATCTCAGGATATCTCAAATCAGCTTCATACCGTTGAACTTTGGACTCGTAACAATAAAATTTACACTCT
This sequence comes from Crocinitomicaceae bacterium, assembly GCA_044370735.1. Lineage (GTDB taxonomy): Bacteria > Bacteroidota > Bacteroidia > Flavobacteriales_D > Crocinitomicaceae > CANHVK01. The sequence goes on from JBILUY010000182.1 coordinate 4,117, forward strand.
TTCAAATATTCTATTCAAACCAGGAATGAAACTAAATTTAGTTTTTTCTGAATCCATCCAAAACAAACAAGTAAAATGCAAACAGCGAGTTTCTAATAAAAATGTATTTTTTCCAGATTATGAGACTACTACCCCTAAAACAAAAAGTAAAATTAGTTTTTTATATCCATCACTTCATCATTCTAACTACGATTACATTTATTTAATTAACCAACGAAACAACAATAAATCACGTATTTATAACTATTTAAACTATGATTGTATTAGTGATTTGGATACAGGTCTGTATAAGTTAATTTTTGTAGCTGAAGATAAAAAACAGTTTTATTTAGACTCAATACATATTCCTGTTGAAGGTACCTACTATTTCCCAAAAGACACCAAACCAAATGAGAATCAACCCATTGAAAACATTGATTTTTACTCAATTGATACTAAAAAATTAACACCTAATTCTGAAAATCTAGGTTCAATTTATGGAAATTTCACACCTTCAAGAAAATACAACTATATTATACAACTACTGAAAAATGACTCAGTAATATACACGTTTAAAACCAATAAAAATGGGTATTTTGAATTCGTAAATATTGTACCCGATAATTATCAATTGAAAATTACAAACACTAGCACACATACTTCCTTTACTTCTCCCATCACCTTGAAAAAAAATAGAATTACAGTACTTAAAAATATAGAAATTAACCCTAAAAATAATATTGTAACTTTCGAATTGCTGTATTCACATCTTTTACATAGACAAAAATTTGAGGCTATGAGTGTTGAGTAATTTGAATAATTAAAACTTTACAATAAATGAAAATAATGAATTCTGTTTATTATATTTTTTATTTTTTTAAAACAGAACTACAAATTCATCTTAGCACATACTCAGCCAAATCTATACTTTAACACCTTGTTTTGCGGAGTATAGAATTAGTTTAATACATGTTTATTTGATAGATTTAGAGCAGGATTATAAATCCAACTCAGCGGAGAAAATTGCAGTAGTTTCTTCATTTTTACTCCTCCCTGTAAAACATATTACCA
>JBILUY010000259.1:0-3389 GCA_044370735.1 Crocinitomicaceae bacterium
ATCAAGTCCTGCTAATACTTCATCTGAAAAATCAATAATGCCGTTTTCCTTTTTCATATACGCTTGCACATCGTCACTTTGATTTCCTGAAGAAACTGAAATTCCTAAATTTAATTGATTGATAACCGATTGATTTGTTTCAGCTCCAATAAAATAAAGTACAGGTTTATTCATTTGCTGAATTAAAAGTGCATTCTCCTTTGTAAAATTGGTTCCAGGTTTATGCCAAATAATTAGGTTGTAGTTTTGCTTTTTGTTTTTCCAAGTGTCAAAAGTTGCAACGTCTACTTTTAAATTTGTTACTTTATCTAACGCCGATTTTAATGCGGTGATGTCCGGGTGTGGTGCGGAAGAAATTAATAACACTTGGTTTCGGTTGTCAAGTACTTCAATGTAAAATAATTGCCTATTATTATTTAAATTTCTTTCTCCTGAAATCGCTTTAATTCGAACTTCATATTGTTGGAAGCCAATTTCATTTGCATCGATTTCGAAATTAACTTTTTGAAACGTTTCATTAGAAATAAAAGTTATTGGTTTTTGTCCAACGATTTTTCCTTTGTGATATACCTCAACAAATGTTTTTTGTCCCTTTAACAAAGTTGATTTGATTGAAACCTCTAAGGGAAATTTATTTTTCAAAAATGCCACTTCATTGGATAATAATCGGTCGATAGCGCAATCTTTTTTAGGAGTAGTATCGCCAATTCCAACCGTATAAATAGGGCAGAGCGGTAGAGATTTAGCTGAATACTCTGGATTTATCCCATGATTAAAATTTCCATCGGTTGCGAAAATAACAGCTCCGATATTTCGATTGTAATATCGAGATGAAAGCTCTTCGAATGCTAATGATAGATTAGATTGTTGTTCGTTGAAAGTTAATTTTTTTTGTTGATTTAGTTTTTCCCCAATCGTAAATGTTACCGACTCATATTTATCAGATTCACTAGCATTTAATTTAGCATTGAAATCTTTTAATTTTTCAATTTCAGTTTTACTATTTGGATAATTTTGAATAGATTGTGAATTATCAAAAATGGTGATGAGTAATGGTTTTTCATAACGATAACCAATCATTTCTATTGCTAAACCAACTAACAAAGCTAATATTATAAAAACCGAAGCGGCTCTTAAAGAAATTAATACTCGTTTTAACCATAGAGATTCTCCAGAAAACCAACCCTTTTTTTTGTAATAAAAGATAGACAAACCAATACTTAAAGCAAGGATTGGAATTAACCAAAGCGGATGAATGTCAGTTATGATTTTCATAGGAGTTACGAAAATAAAAATAAATTGCGATTAAAGTGAATATATGATATAAACACAAGTTTTAATAGGTACTTTATTAGTATATTCGCACATCAAAATTTGAATTATGAGCAAACAAGAAGTATACATCGTATCGGCTGCTAGAACTCCAATCGGAAGTTTTTTAGGTTCATTAGCAAGTGTTTCTGCAACTGATTTGGGTGCAACTGCAATTAAAGGAGCGGTTGAAAGAGCTGGAATCGCTGTTGAGCATATTGATGAAGTTTTCATGGGGAATGTATTGCAAGCTGGTGTTGGTCAAGCACCTGCACGTCAAGCTGCATTGAAAGCTGGGTTGAATAATACAGTTCCTTCTACAACTATAAATAAAGTATGTGCTTCTGGAATGAAGTCTGTAATGTTAGGTGTACAATCTATTTTAGCTGGTGATAATCACATTGTTGTTGCTGGTGGTATGGAAAGTATGTCTCAAACTCCACATTATATCGATGGTAGAAATGGAATGAAGTTTGGAAACATCACAATGTTAGATGGAATTACGAAAGATGGATTATTAGACGTGTATAGCAAAGTACCAATGGGAAATTGTGCTGAGTTATGTGCGAAAGAATATAATGTAACAAGAGAAGACCAAGATAATTTCGCGATTGATTCGTATAAAAAATCTGCTGAAGCTTGGAAAAATGGTCATTTTGCTGCTGAAGTAGTTCCAGTTGCTGTACCTCAACGTAAAGGTGAGCCAGTTTTGGTAAGTGAAGACGAAGAGTACAAAAACGTTTTCATGGATAAAATTCCAACGTTACGTCCAGCATTTGATAAAGAAGGAACAATTACAGCTGCAAATGCATCTAAATTAAACGATGGTGCTTCAGCGTTGATTTTAGCTTCTAAAGAGGCTGTTGAAAAACATGGATTGAAACCAATTGCAAAAATCGTTGCGTATGCAGATGCTGCACATGCTCCAGAGTGGTTTACTACTGCTCCTGCAAAAGCGGTTGATAAAGTATTAGCAAAAGCAGGTTTAGCTAAAGGAGATGTTGATTTTTGGGAATTTAACGAGGCTTTTTCTGTAGTAGGAATTGCTAATGTGAAAATTTTAGGTTTAGATAGCGAAAAAGTAAACGTAAATGGAGGAGCTGTAGCTTTAGGTCACCCTCTTGGAAATTCAGGATCAAGAATCATCGTTACTTTAATCAATGTACTTAAACAACGTAATGCGAAGTTTGGTGGTGCAGCGATTTGTAATGGTGGTGGAGGTGCTTCTGCTATTGTTATTGAGAATTTATAAGCAGAAAGTAGAAAGTAGAAAGTAAAAAGTATAAAGTTTGATGAGGAAAGTAGAAAGTGAAAGGAAAATTTCTTTACGCTTTCTACTTTTTTCATTTAATTAAACATGTAACATTCATCATTAAACATTCGAAGTTATGTTAATTCGTCCACGTAGAAATAGAAAAAACGCTGCCATTAGAGCAATGGTGGAAGAAACTAAATTAGGAACAGAAAATTTGATTTACCCGATGTTTTTACAAGACGGAAAAGGGATTAAAACAGAAATCAAATCGTTACCTAATAATTTTCGTTGGAGTTTAGATACACTTTTACCAGAAATTGAAGAGTGTGTAAAGTTGGGGATAAATCAATATGTATTATTTCCTGCAATCGAAGAGGCGTTAAAAGATAAAATTGCTTCACATAGCTATGCTTCGGATAACTTTTATTTGAATGTAATCAGTACATTAAAGAAAGAGTTTCCAGAGATTGTGTTAATGAGTGATGTAGCGATGGATCCTTATTCTTCAGATGGACATGATGGATTGGTTGAAAATGGAAAAATTTTAAATGATGAAACGCTTCCTATTTTAGCAAAAATGGCAATTGCGCAAGCACAAGCAGGAATAGATATTTTGGGTCCTTCTGATATGATGGATGGTAGAATTGGCTATTTACGTGAATCATTAGATGATGAAGGATTTACAGATGTAAGTATCATGTCTTATTCTGCAAAATATGCTAGTGCTTTTTATGGTCCATTTAGAGATGCGCTAGATTCTGCACCGAAAGCAGGGGATAAAAAAACGTATCAAATGAACCCTGCTAATAGAAGAGAGGCCATT
>JBILUY010000377.1:0-3032 GCA_044370735.1 Crocinitomicaceae bacterium
ACTTAGGGCTGAATAAAGGGAATCAATGGGACTTGAATTACAATTCATGTATTTGAAATTATCAATAACCGTATAGTGGGCAATTTCTATTCGGGAATATAGAAATGGAGTCCAAAGTGAGTCGAACGTCATGCCACATAGTTCATTTTCTGAATTATAGAATGAAACAATCTTTTTTGCAATATGATACTTGATGTAATGACTATTTGGGTCGAACTTCAGTGCACGAACCAAAAAATCTAGCTCCTTTCTTCGATATTCTACGATATCAAATTCGCACCAGGGAAATTCGTAATATAAATTAATACAGTTCAGGTATTGCTCATACCAATACGCTGCGCTGTCTACTAAACCAGCAGATGAGTCCACAGTTGTGGAGATACCGTACCATTCAATAAAATCAAAATCTGAATGTGGATTAGCATGGTATGCTTCTGGGTCGGTGTGGTGAGCATGGGGCACTTTTGGCTCGTGAAAATTAATACCGTAATAGACCAGAGCGGTCAGAACAACCGGCAAAGAAACCAAAACCCACAACTTCCCTCGAATAATCTCTAAACCCAATTGCACCCACCCCACCTTATTGGCCAACTGGTATGCCTCTATTTGAAATGAGCAGTCCGCCAGTAGTTTGCGGTTCTCCTCGTCAAGGTTTTCTTGGGCCAGTATTTCTTTGATCAGCTCAATGTGGGCTGTGAGTTCGGTGTTCTTGGCAATGGTGTTCTTGCCGGTAAGGAGTAAGGCGAGGGAGGCTGCCACTCTGCGAAGAAGAACTGTTGCATCCAAACCACCATCCTTTTGTCCAGCCAATAGTACTTTTAAGGCTTCAAGAAGCTTGTGTTCGCGATAGGCGTTAAATTCATACTTTGAAAATTTAGCGGTATAACTCTTTGCGTAGTTATTCAATAGATCTGTTTGTTCAAGAGCTGAAAGAATTAAATTCAAGTCATTTTGAAACGTATTATATTCAACTACAGCAGTGCCTATAGGTTGGTAGCTCGGATAATCGTCTAACAGAATCACATCTCTAAAGAATTTAAGCCAGTCAATAGGCTTATACTTATTCTTTTCACACCATTCTATAGTTTCAGTGCCAAAATGCTTCCTACCACCGTCTATAAACTTGCTAGTTCGATTGACGAGTTCCTCTTGTCTTATTTCTTTTTCTGATATTTTCAATTTTTTGGGAGGACCGGATAGGATATCCATTCCCAAATTGTCCCGAAGATATAACCCATAAAGGAAGGGCTCGATAATATCAGATTTTAGTGGTCGGTAACGACTGGCTTGCCCCCCTAAATAATTTAGAATATTAGTGAGTAGGGGAGGTGCCATTTCGCGAAGTTAGTGTGTTGCATCGAATTTGCATCCCAGACATGACCACTCATGATCGGGATTTTGGCTGGTGCAGCCGCAAAACCTTTGGCGGCAAGTTTCACCAACGGTTCCAAAAAATGAAACGCAAAACCACCCTCCTCTGCGCCATGCTTGCCAGCACGGCCGCCTTTGGTCAAACATCGCAGCAGCCCTATGTGGTGCATATGGACCCCGGCAATTGGGTACGTCACACAGTTGGCGACACAGTTGTGATTACCTCACCGCCCTTTGCGCCCACAGTGCAGTTTACCGACCCGCTCACCACCATAAGTGCTGTTCTGACCTTCAATGGAGCTGACCTTAACATTCGGGCAAAAGTTCATCGTGAGGATAACGCCCCAGTGAATTTCGACCTTGATGGCCACGTTTATGAAGCTGGCAAGGCAGGCCTCAAGCCGATCTTCTACTCGACTGCGCCCATTCCTTATATTGTCGAGGTAAGAATGCCTCTGGTAAGCGAGGCGACCTTGACCGGCATTCGGGTGGTCCTTGCGCCCATCCCGGCTATGGCCGATGCCAGCGAGGTCGGGCAGATTATGCAACAGGAAGTGCCGCCTCTAGAGCCCAGCCCCAACGGTGGCGGCTGCAACTGTCCCCAACCTGCCTACGTGACGCGTGCCGGTTGGGGCTGTCCGCAAGGTGCTTGGGCCACTACGCAGACCACGCCAACGCATTTGGTCGTCCATCATGAAGCCCCGACCATGGCAAACCCAAATGTCTCTGCCAACTGGGCCCAAAGGGTACTCGGGATATGGAACTACCACACGGCAACCAATGGCTGGAGCGATATTGGCTACAATCACTTGATTGATCCTAATGGCATTGTTTATGAGGGCCGCTATGGGTCTGGCTCGGCTAATCCGACAGGAGCACATTGGACCTGCAATACAGGATCCATGGGAGTTTGCATGCTGGGTGACTATACATCGGTCAATATTACTTCGGCCGCTGATGCCAAGTTAGAGCAATTATTGGCCTGGAAGGCATGCCAGTTCGGCCTGAATGTGACAGGGTCGGCCTTAAATGCTTCGCAAGGAGCCACGATGCCCGTGATCTGCGGCCACCGCGATGGGCCATGCTCCTCTACCGCATGCCCTGGGAACACCCTGTACGCGGCCCTTCCATCCATCAGAACCGGCACGCAAGCCTTGCTGAACGCTTGTTCTGGAAGTGGGGGTGGTGGCAGCGAGGACATCACAGTTGCAAACATAGCTGCCTCACCCACCTCCGTTCCGGCAGGCGGAACGGTGAGTGTGGCGGCTGACCAAAGCTACTCTGGTACGCAGCTCGATACCGACCTACCCAGCTTCGATCTTGACTATTACCTCAGCACCGATTGCAATCTCTCGGGCAACGATGTGCTGCTGGGCGGTGACATCTCTGGCTTGGGCAGCGATGACCCGGTGAACCCTGAGGACGAGGACCTCATAATCCCATCTGGCACAGCACCAGGCAACTACTACATCCTCTTTGTGGCAGATGCTGATGGTGAACTGGCAGAAAGCGATGAGAACAACACCGCCTGCGTGGCCGTAACGGTCACCGGGGGCAATTCCAACTGCCCAGATCCGGGAGTTTCGAGCCTCAGCGTTCAGCCGTGGCCGCCTGTGGCAGGTCAAAATTTCTCCGTTACAGTCGTCACTCAAAACGATGGC
>JBILUY010000038.1:0-17316 GCA_044370735.1 Crocinitomicaceae bacterium
TTTTCGTGGGAAGTCTTAATCTTAAAAGACACATAAATTCCAACGATAGCAAGAACCAATAAGAAGATGATACGAGTTTTCATCAAAGTAATTTTAGAGTGTGAAAGTAAAGTTAATTTGTCAATGGAAAAATGATAAAAATTAGAAATTCGCTGAATTAACAATTCCCATCAACATCGCACGAAGCTCCATCTGTTTTGGAAATAGAAGCATTTTTGTGTTCTATTGCTTGTTTGATGGTTTCCATAAATACTTCTGTGGGTTGTGCTCCAGAAATTGCGTGTGTTCTATTCACAACAAAAAACGGTACCCCTCGAACGCCAATTTGTTGCGCTTCAAAAATATCTTTATCAACGTCGTTAGAAAATGCAGCACTACTCAAGGTTTCAACTACCTCTTCGATATTCAATCCTAATTTGTTAGCAATTTCTATGAGGGTACTAATTGCATCAATGTTTTTCCCTTCTGTAAAATACGCCTTGAAAAGTAATTCCTTGGCTTCGTATTGTTTGTTTTTAGTTTGAGCAAAATGAAGAAAACGATGTGCCAAAAAGGTATTCGCTACAATTGCTTTCTCAAAGTTGAATTCCAAACCCTCGTTTTTAGCCATTTCTGTCACATAGGCATTCATTTCTTTGGCTTTTTCTAAAGGAAAACCTTTGTGTTTTGCTAAATATTCATCGATGGAAATGTCCAAATTAGTTACCATATCAGGGGCCAATTGAAAACTTTTCCACGTGATATTGTATTGATAATTAGTTGGTAATTGACTAATTGCGTCTTCAAATCTTCGTTTTCCGATGTAACAAAATGGGCAAATAATATCGCTCCAAATTTCAATGTTTACTTGTTCGCTCATAGTTAGTTTGAATTTGCTAATTCCGTTTGTATTTTTTTAGGTAAAGATTTAACAACCATATCGTAGGAATGTTTTATCCATTTTTTCAATTCATCGTCATTCAAAGAACCATCCAAGATAATCGTATTCCAATGTTTTTTATTCATATGCCAACCAGGAATGATCGCTGGATGTTCTTCACGAAGTTGAATGGCTAATTCTGGATCGCATTTTACATTAAAACTTTCAAATTTTTCAATATTCACCAAAGCAAACATTTTATCACAAACTGTGAATACCAATGTTTCTTGATCAAAAGGCATTTTTTCATCCGTAGCAGGTAGCGAAAGACAAAAATCTCGAAAGGTTTCTATGTTCATCTTACAAACTTTCAACGTATTTCTTAAAGTTATTCAAAATCATTTGCCATCCCATTTGTTGCATATCGTGTGGGTTTTGGCTTTCAGGATCAAATTTTTCTAGAATGTGTACTTCATTGTCTTTTTCTGAAAAATGCACTTCAACGTTGCGGTTGTCCTCTAAATGGTATTTTACTAATGCATTAGGAACGATTTCATCGTAAAAACCAGTTAAATCAAAACCAAAACTACCGTCTTTCGCTTCCATACGTGTAGTAAATTGTCCACCAACTTTTAGGTTACCTGTTGCACGTGGTGCGTGCCAATCATCACTAGCAAAACACCAATTAATTACGTGTTCTGGTTGGTTAAAACATTCCCAAACGGTTGCTAAAGATGCGTTTATTGTTGCTTCTACGGTTATCATAGTGGTTCGTTTAAAGTGAAAAGTATAGAGTTAAAAGTAGTAATTTTTATTAAGTGAATAGGCAAGAGGCATAAGGCAATAGTTTTAGTAATTAGTTATTAGTCTTTTTACTTTCCACTTTTTCGCTTACAGATTATTTTCTGATTTTATCGGGGGATTTGGGTGACTTGTCGATTTCGATGAAATGAATGGAGGTTTGTCGCTATACATTTACCATAAATTATTAATTTTAAAATAAGTAAAAATGGAAACATTTGTCGAAACGTATAAACAACGTAAAAGAGTGAAAAAAATTGTTTTTGGAACATTAGTATTAGGAGCAGGGGCTACTTTGTTAGGGTTTAACACGGGGTATTTTCCTGCTGAATGGAAGCACGTAGTTTTTTCGTGGCCTTCATTAATTGTGGCGGTTGGATTGATAAATATTTTCGATCGTAAAAGCTGGCCTTTTGGATTGGTGATGATGATCGTGGGTGGAGTATATTTATCTTCAATGACGAAACAATTACCGTTTGATTTTCATTCTGTTTTTTGGCCTGTATTGTTAATGGGAATTGGGTTGATGATTGTACTGAAAAAAACATTTGGTTGGAAACATAAAAAAGAATGTGGAGGTAGACGTTGGAAAAACGAGGTAAACACAACTTTTTTGGCTGAAGGTCAAATTAACGAGTCAAATGTATTTGGTGGAAGCAAGCGCATTATTTCTGAAGAAAATTTCAGAGGGGGCAAAATTGAAAATGTATTTGGTGGGTCAGAAATCGATTTTCGTAATTCTAAATTAGCAGAAGGCGAAAATATTCTCGAAATAAACAGTGTTTTTGGAGGAATTGGAATGATTGTTCCACCAGATTGGAATATTGTGATCGAAATGTCGAGTGTAATGGGTGGCTTCGTTGATAAACGTCGTGTGCTTAAAAATGACAATCCCAATGGACCGAAATTAATTATTCGTGGTTCGAGTGTATTTGGTGGGGGAGAGATAAAATCTTGGTAAGATGCAACATCCTTTCTTACGCAATAAAAAAGAATTATTACTCTATATAGGAATGTGGACGGTAATGAGTATCGTCCTATTCTTTTTATTATTGGAGGGAACGAAGGCATCTGCTTATGATGCTTTGTTTCATTCTTTTGTTGCGTATGCGATTTTTTGGTTGTTGGGTTATTTTTTATGGTATCCCGTTAAATATTATAAACCCACAAAATCCGTTCTTTCCAATTTGTTTTTTGCACATTTAATGATTGCCAGTGTCTGTATTTTCATATGGTATGGTGTGGTCACGATGATATTTTCTTTGACCTCGGTTTCAATGCAAATCACTTCCGTAGAGATAATGGCGATTGTATTTTACTATTCGATTTTGGTTTTAATCTTTTACCTGACAATATATTATGTGGATTTAGAAACCAAATTAAAAGAAGAATCCTTTTTGAAAGATACTTTACGAACGACAGAACTTAATTTACTGAAATCACAAATTAATCCTCATTTTTTATTTAATAGTTTGAATTCCATCAGTGCACTAACTTTTTTATCGCCTGAAAAAGCACAACAAATGATTTTGAGTTTATCGGATTATTTGAGGTATTCAATCGCTTTTCCAAACGTAGATCGGGTAGCCCTAAAAGTTGAAATTGAAAATATTGAACGTTTTTTATCGATAGAGAAAATTCGATTTGGTGAACGATTGTCGTATGAACTCCAAACAGATGAAGAGAGTTTAAAGCAATTAATTCCTCCTATGTTGTTACAACCTTTGGTCGAAAATGCTATTAAACACGGGGTTTATCAATCTACTGAATTGGTTTTGGTTCAAATTAAGGTTATTTCTAAAACAGATCATTTGGAGGTTATGATAGTCAATGATTTTGATGAGTCATTAAAAACAGAAAAAGGAACAGGGTTAGGGTTAGTTAATTGTAAAGAGCGAATGCGCATTCTCTATGGAAGCAGTCAATTGATCGAAACGAAATCAGATGCAGGAAAATTTGAGGTAGTAGTTAAAATTCCTTTTGAATTAAAATAAACGAGTTTATCCTTTAAATTATAGTATATGAAGGCAATAATTATAGATGATGAAGAATTAGGACGTGCGGTAGTAGCGAACTATTTACAAGATTTTCCGACGATTGAAATTGTTGCTCAATGTGCAAATGGTTTTGAAGGGTTAAAAGCCATCGAACAACATCAACCAGATTTGGTTTTTTTGGATATTCAAATGCCTAAATTGACAGGGATAGAAATGATTGAATTGTTAGATAAACGTCCTGAAATTATTTTCACCACTGCTTATGATAATTTTGCGATTCGTGCCTTTGAGGAAAATGCAGTGGATTACCTATTAAAACCGTTTTCGAAAGAACGTTTTGCTAAAGCAGTTCAGAAAAGTATTTCTAAAACAAAAGTTGATGATTCTAAAAAGAATGAATTACCAGCCGCAGAGGTACTAGAAAGAATAGCAATCAAACAAGGTTCAAAAATTCACATTATTCCAGTTGATACAATTGATTACATCGAGTCGAATGGAGATTATGTGTTAATCTATACTCCAGAGGGACGGTTTATTAAAGAAAAAACGATGAAATATTATGAACAGCATTTACCCAAACAAAGTTTTGTTAGGATACATCGTTCATACATCGCAAACATACATCGCATAGCACGTATTGAAAACTTTGAAAAAGAATCACACCTTGCTATTCTCAAAAACGATGCTCGTTTGAAAGTTAGTGCTGAAGGGTATAAATCGTTGAAACTGATTTTAGGATAGTTCACTTTCTACTTTTCACTTTCTACTTGTTACTTTCCACTCAAAAAATATTTTACTAACTTCCACAAAAAAATAATTACTATGGCTTTAGATATCGATTTATTAGCACGTATTTGTAAAACTCCGGGTACTTCTGGTTTTGAACAACAAGTTCGTGCATTAGTATTAGAAGAATTAGCAGGTTATACAGATGAATTAACCACTGATAATTTAGGAAATGTTTACGCAATCAAACGTGGTAAAGAATCCAAAAAAGTAATGATTGGTGCCCATATGGACGAAATTGGTTTTATGGTGACACACATTGACGATAAAGGATTTATTCGTTTTACGACCTTGGGTGGGTTTGACCCTAAAACGTTGACGGCACAGCGTGTGATTATTCACGGGAAAAAAGACATCATTGGCGTGATGGCTTCGAAACCTATTCACGTGATGACTCCAGATGAGCGTAATAAAGTGGCTAAATTATCCGATTATTTTATTGATACAGGATTAACCAAAGAAGAGGTTCTTGAATCGATAACTATTGGTGATCCAATTACCCGTGAACGTGAATTTATCGAAATGGGGAACAATGTAAATTGTAAGTCGTTAGATAATCGTTTGGCAGTGTTCATTTTAATCGAAATGTTCAAACAATTAAAAGGAAAAGAAGTTCCTTATGATATTTATGGTGTGTTTACTGTTCAAGAAGAGGTTGGAATTAGAGGAGCAAAAGTAGCTGCTTTAAATATCAAACCGGATTTTGGTTTTGGTTTAGATACAACTATTGCTTTTGATTTACCTGGAGCAGCAGCTCACGAAATGATTACAAAACTAGGGGAGGGGACAGCGATTAAAATTATGGATGCTTCTTCCATTTGTGATTACCGTATGGTTGCTTATATGAAACAAGTGGCAGACAAACATAATATTAAATGGCAGCCTGAAATTTTAACTGCTGGAGGAACGGATACAGCGGGAATTCAATTAATGACAGATGGAGGTTCTATTGCTGGTGCAGTTTCTGTTCCAACACGTCATTTACATCAAGTGATTGAAATGGCAAACAAAGACGATATACAAGCAAGTATTGATTTATTAACTGCGTGTGTATCTGATTTAAATACCTATGATTGGTCTTTTAAATAAGATTAATTAATTACACAATTTTCAGTGCCTGTTGAGTCTTTTGTACATGAGATAGATAGGCACTCATTTTGTTTTTTATTATATTTTATAATACTTTGAAAAACATAATGTTTCATTTTTGAACTACAATAGTTCAAAGTCATTATGTCATATACGTAAACTGTGTCTTCACCCCATTTTTCGGGTTTAACTACATTTACATCAAATTGTCTTATCGAATCACAATCTGTACATTTTGTGTTTTCAGTTTTATTACAAGCGAATAATGTAATTCCAATAAGTAACAATAAGAAATATTTCATTTTATCTGATATTTGATTTCAAAATAACAACTTTTTATTCAATAAAAAAAGGGCAATGATAAAAATTCATTGCCCTTTGTATTTTGTAATGAGAAAATTATAATTTTCTTGCTACTTCTATTTCTTCGAATGCTTCAACGATATCACCGATTTGAATATCATTAAATTTATCAATGTTCAAACCACATTCGTATCCGTGTTTCACTTCTTTTTGATCGTCTTTAAAACGTTTCAATGAACCTAATTTACCAGTGTGAACTACAATTCCATCACGGATAACTCTTACTCGTGAAGTACGTTTGATAATACCTTCTGTTACGAAACATCCAGCAATTGTACCCACTTTTGTAATGTTAAACGTTTCACGAATTTCTGCAGCACCCAATACTTTTTCTTCGATATCTGGTGATAACATTCCTTCCATTGCATCTTTAATCTCTTCAATTGCTTTGTAGATTACAGAGTACAAGCGGATATCGATTTGTTCTTGGTCAGCTAACTTACGAGCAGCTGCTGAAGGTCTAACTTGGAAACCAACGATGATTGCATCAGAAGCAGAAGCAAGGTTGATATCAGCTTCAGAGATTGCACCCACACCTTTGTGTACGATACGGATTGCGATTTCGTCAGTAGATAAGTTTTGTAATGCATCTGATAATGCTTCGATAGATCCATCCACGTCTCCTTTGATAATCAAGTTCAACTCTTTGAAGTCTCCGATTGCCAAACGACGTCCGATTTCGTCTAATGTAATATGTTTTGTAGTACGTAAACCTTGTTCACGGTATAATTGCTCACGTTTAGTAGCGATGTTTCTAGCTTCACGCTCATCATCCATTACGTGGAATTTATCCCCTGCATTAGGCGCACCGCTAATACCAATAATAGATACTGGTGTTGCTGGTCCAGCCAATTTTAAGTTTTTACCGTGCTCATCGTGCATAGCACGTACTTTACCGTAGTGACGACCTACTAATACTACGTCACCTACTTTCATCGTACCTGCTTCAACAAGCATATTTGTTACGTATCCTTTTCCTTTGTCTAAGGAAGATTCAATTACAGTTCCTACAGCATTTTTGTTAGGATTTGCTTTTAAATCTAAAATTTCAGCTTCTAATAATACTTTTTCAAGTAATTCTTGAATGTTTAATCCTTTTTTCGCTGAAATTTCTTGACATTGGTATTTACCACCCCATTCTTCAACTAAAATATTCATTGCAGAAAGTTGCTCACGAATTTTATCTGGGTTGGCACCGTCTTTATCAATTTTGTTAATTGCGAAAACCATTGGTACACCTGCAGCTTGCGCGTGAGAGATTGCCTCTTTTGTTTGTGGCATCACGTCGTCGTCCGCTGCTACAATGATAATGGCAACGTCTGTTACTTGAGCACCACGAGCACGCATCGCTGTAAAGGCTTCGTGACCTGGTGTATCAAGGAAAGTCATTTTACGACCATCGTTCATTACCACAGAATAGGCACCAATGTGCTGTGTGATACCTCCTGACTCACCACTTGTAACGTTTGAGTTACGAATACGGTCAAGTAAAGATGTTTTACCGTGGTCAACGTGTCCCATTACTGTAACGATAGGAGGACGAGAAATTAAATCTTCTTCTCTATCTTCTACCGTAGGGATTGCTTCTTGTACTTCAGCACTTACGAATTCAGTTTCAAATCCGAATTCTTCAGCGATGATATGGATTGTTTCTGCATCTAAACGTTGGTTGATCGATGCGAAAATACCCAATGACATACAAGCTGAAATTACCTGTGTTGGTGAAACACTCATCATAGCCGCTAATTCAGAAACGGTTACGAATTCAGTTAATTTCAAGATTTTTTCTTGCATTTCAGCATCAAGCATTTCTTGCTCACGACGCTGCATAATCGTATCACGTTTCGCTCTTCTGTTTTTAGAAGCTTTGGATTTACCTCCGCTGTTCGATAAACGAGCTAACGTATCTTTGATTTCTTTTTGAATATCTTTTTCAGTTGGAGCAACTTTAGGAGCATTTGGATTTGGTCTGTTACCAAATTTATTGTTCCCTTTTTTGTTGTTACCACCACCTTGTTGTTGGTTGTTTTGGTTCCCTTGCGTATTTTGTTGAGCCGCTTTCGCAGGATCAATTTTCTTGATACGCTTACGTTTTTTACGAGGCTCATCACCTGGTTTTTGACCACCTTTGTGATCATTCGATTTTGGTTTCTCAACAGGAAGTTCAATTCTACCTAACACAGTCGGTCCAGAAAGCACTTTTCTCTCTACACGAATCGTTTCGATCTCTTTCGGTGCTTCTACTACTGGCTCTGGTTTTGGAGTTTCAACCACTTTTGGAGTTTCAACTACTTTCTCTTGTGCAACAGGTTTAGCCGGTTCCTGTTTAGCAGCTGGAGTTGTTTGAGTTTCTTTTGCTGGTTTTTTATCCTCTTTTTTCTTCTTGTCAGGACGCGTTTTTGAATTGATTTTATCCAAATCAATTTTTCCAATCACTTGAATTTGTACGTCACCTTCACCAATTGTTTTTGATTGGCTTTCAACTGGAGCTTCTACTTCAGGAGTTTTCTCAACTGGAGTTTCTACCACAGGAGCAGGTTCTGGAACAACAACTGGTTCAACAGGAGTTGCTTTTACTTTTTCAAGGATAGATACGTCAAAATCATCCTCATCTTCCTGAACTTCTTTTGTTTCAGGTTTAGTATCTTTTAAAGAGATAGTTTCTCTTTTTTCACGCTTAATTGCAGACAATTTAGCTTGTTCTTTTAACGTTTGGTCGTCTGCGAATTGCTTTTGTAGCATTTCAAAATGTTCCCCCTCTAATTTTGAGTTTGGGTTTGGATCAATAGCAACACCTTTTGAGTGTAAGAATTCTACCAGGGTAGAAACACCTACATTTAGTTCACTTGCTACTTTACCTAATCTTTGTACTTTTCCGGCCATATTTTTATTTTCTTCCTATTGGATAGGTTTTATTTTTTTGTTTTAGTTAATTGAATGCAGTAAGGGGCTCATTCGCCCCAATCTTTTATTCAAATTCAGCACGTAAAATGCTCAAAACTTCTTCTATGGTTTCCTCCTCTAAATCCGTTCTGCTTACTAAATCTTCGATTGTTAATTCTAATACTGATTTAGCAGTATCACAACCGATTGCTTTTAATTCGTCGATGATCCATCCATCGATTTCATCTGCGAAATCATCTAAATCAACGTCTTCGATATCAACTTCACCTTCACGGTAAACGTCAATTTCGTATCCTGTTAATTTACCTGCTAATTTGATATTGTTACCACCTTTACCAATTGCTAAAGAAACTTGGTCTGGTTTCAATGAAACTTTCGCTTTTTTCTCTTCTTCAACGATATCAACTGATGTGATTTTCGCTGGAGATAATGCACGTTGGATAAATAATTGTGGGTTTGTTGTAAAGTTAATTACGTCGATATTTTCGTTTCTTAACTCACGAACGATACCGTGAATTCTTGAACCTTTCATACCAACACAAGCTCCAACTGGATCAATTCTATCATCGTAACTTTCAACAGCAACTTTTGCTCTTTCTCCTGGTTCACGAACGATGCGTTTGATTGTAATTAAACCATCAAATACTTCTGGAACTTCTAATTCGAATAAACGCTCTAAAAATTCTGGTGCTGTTCTTGAAAGGATAATAACTGGGTTAGAGTTGCGCATATCTACTTTTGCAACTACTGCGCGAACTGCTTCCCCTTTTTTGAAATAGTCAGATGGAATTTGTTCTGATTTAGGTAAGATCAATTCATTACCTTCATCATCCAATACCATAATCTCTTTTTTCCAAACTTGGTAAACTTCACCTGTAACGATTTCACCAATACGCTCTTTGTATTTTTTGTAGATATGATCTTTTTCTAATTCTAAAATTCTAGAAATTAAGTTTTGACGTAAAGCCAAAATGTTTCTTCTTCCAAAATCTTCGAATTTAAATTCTTCAGATACTTCTTCACCAACTTCAAAATCAGGTTCGATTTTGATGGCGTCAGAGTAAGCAATTTCCGTATTTGAATCTTCAACCTCTCCATCTGGAACGATTTCTTTGTTTACGAAAATTTGAACGTCACCTTTTTCGATGTTTACAATCACCGCAATGTGTTCGTCCGTATTGAATTTTTTCTTCAACATCGCACGGAATACATCTTCCAATACGTGTTGCATCGTTTGTTTATCAATACTTTTTAATTCTTTGAATTCCGAAAACGAATCCACTAACTCTAAGCTATTCATCGCCTGCTTTTTTATTTAAATGAAATAACAATTTTTGTTTCTTTTATTTCTGTCATTGGGATGGTTTCATCCTCAACGATGGTTTCTTTCTTTTTACTACCTTCTTTTTTCTCTTTTCGGGTAGTTGTAACAACCAATGCTTCTTCTGTTGCCTCTTTCAAAACTGCTTCTTTTTCAGAACCATCTTTCAATGTCAATGCAACTGTTCTTCCAATGTTTTTAACATATTGTGGAAGTACACGCAGAGGTTTGTCTAATCCTGCTGAAGATACGTGTAGTTCAAAATCTTGCTCTTCTCGGTCTAAATTGTGTTCTACGTTACGTGAAACAGAAACGCAATCTTCAATCGCTACGTATCCTTCTACTTTATCTATTTCTAACTCGATCACCGATTTTTTAGAAATGGAAATGTCTACGATGAATAAACCTCTGTCTAACTCATCGATGCGCTCTTGTGCTAATTTGCGTACTAAATCTTTTGTAATCATTGCGAAAAAAAAGAGGGGATTTTTCATCCCCTCAATCAATTAATTCTTAAAACTGTTACAAATTTAGTAAATTTATTTGTATGTGCAAATTTTATTTATAACCCCCAACAATGTGTGCAAACCGTCTGCTCGATGCGATTTTCAATTTCGTCGGGCAGTTTGGTGAAAAAGTCTAGGTGAGTTTGTTTTTCTACTTCGTCAATGGATATAGCAAAAGTTGATAATGGCGAACTACTCCCTTGATTGGGTAAGATAAAACCGATCGCCTTGATGTCTGGCTGGGAATAATCTAATACTACTTTGTAAAATGCTTTGGGTATTGGAATTTGGTTTGGTCCTATGGTGGGTAGCCCTTTTTCGAGTATGGGTCCAGTGGTGATGTAAACAGCTTTATTTTCGATAGCCCAATCGCGCACTTGTTCTTCGAGTTTTTTCCAAATACCACGATTGAAACTTTTATCTTGCGGTGACATATTTGAAAGATAAAAGGATTCTACCATTGCTTCTGCTGACCATTTCATATCTGCTGCTGGTGCAAGGTGCCCACGATCGTAACCCGATTTTTTGTAATCTGCTAATGTAGCACTGTTACGTGTAATAAGAGGGTCGGGTTTGAATTTATCGTTGCGTGCAAAAGTTCCTTGCGTTTCAGCGAAGGTTAGTTCGTAAGCCACCCATTTTGCAAGTTTGTAATTTTCATCATAGGACAAACAATAGCCTGTATGGCAAATGATTTGTTCGTTTTTGCTTGTGGCGGGGATTTCTAACCCTTCTCCAGTATTATTGGAAACAAAAGCGCATAAAAAAACGCCTGAAAGTAAAAGGAAATATACAAACAGGCGTTTCATAAAAAGTTTACTTTATTTAGTAATTAAATGACAAACCAAACGAAAGGGGACTAATTGCAATCATTTTTGAATTAAATAAAGGTATTAAAGAGTATGTAGCATATCCCCCAAAACTTTTATATCCAAAACGAACTGAGGCATCACATTGGAATGTATTCAAATTAAAATTTCCTTTTGTTTTAGTAATGTACTGGGTTTTTTGATACTCAAATAAATTCTTAATGCTTGAACCAAAACGATATCCAGTAATAACCCCTAAAGAAACCCAAGAGTTTTTGTTTGGAGTGTACTCTAATAAAAGTGGTATTTGTAAATACGAAGCACGGATTTTATTGTAAGTATAGTTTAACGAGTCAAAACTTTCAGTAACTACTTTCTCTTTTGTTTTACTGTCAATAGTTTCTTTTAAGCTATAATTTTTCATTACGTCAAATGATGAATGAGAATATCCAGCACCAATGGTAATACCCCAACGATCTTCTTTAATAACCAATTTATGATCAATAAAGTTTAAACGAAAATTGTAAGAGGAAATTAAGTTGTTTTTGAATTGTTCTTTTCCATCAAATGAACGTCCAAATGACTTGTCTAACATCATATTCAAACCAAAATCAACACCAGCCCAATGACCATTATGTAAATCGTAATAACGTGTAGTTACAGAATCGTCTTCTTCGTCATCGACAAATAATGTGCGTTTATTTTGTCCATAAGAAACACTGCTCATTAAAGCAATCAATGAACAAATTAGTAAGGTTTTAAATTTCATTTTCAAAGGTTTTAGTACTTTAAATATAAGTAATTCAAAGTTAAATTACGTGATTTCAATCGATAAAGTTTCAATATCAATAGAGAATGTATCTTAAAATAGTCCACTTTACTATCTTTGTTGTATTAAGGAAATAAATTATGAGTACAATTTCGAACAATTTACATATTTACAATAGTTTAAGTGGTCAAAAAGAAAAATTTGAGCCTATTCACCAAGATAAAGTAGGGATGTATGTCTGTGGACCAACACTTTACAGCGAACCTCATATGGGGAATATGCGTACTTTCATCAATTTTGATTTGATTTACAGATACTTATTGAAATTAGGTTTCCAAGTGAAATATGTTCGAAATATTACAGATGCAGGACACATTACAAATAGTGCTGGGGAAGATGTGGATAGCATTGGGAAAGTAGCGAAATTGGAACAAGTGCAATCGTTGGAAATTGTCTATAAATACAATGTCAAATTTCAAGAATTACAACGCATTTATAATATGTTGCCACCAAGCATTGAGCCAACGGCAACAGGACACATACAAGAGCAAATTGAAATCATTGAGAAAATCATCGATAATGGATTGGCGTATGTCGTAAACGGTTCTGTTTATTTTGATGTGCGTGCATATAGCGAAAAGTTCGAATATGGAATTTTGAGTGGACGTAAAGTTGATGAGTTAGCCGAGGAAACAAGAACCTTAAACGCACAAGACGAAAAACGTTTCTTTGCAGATTTCGCTTTGTGGAAAAAGGCAAATCCAGAAGATATGCAGATTTGGCGTTCACCTTGGGGTGATGGAAATCCAGGTTGGCACATTGAATGTACGGCAATGAGTACAAAATATTTAGGAAATCATTTTGATATACACGGTGGTGGAATGGATTTGAAATTCCCACATCACGAGGATGAAATTGCTCAAAACTGTGGCGCATTAGGCTGTAATCCTGCTAAATATTGGATGCACGCGAATATGTTGAATGTCAATGGACAGAAAATGAGTAAGTCGTTCAATAACTATTTTTTACCGAAAGAGATTATTGAAGGAACAACCAATGTTTTTGAAAAACCCTATCCTGCAAATGTGTTGCGTTTTTGTATGATGCAAGCACATTATAGAAGCACACTTGATTTATCATCCGACTCGTTAAATGCAGCTGAAAAAGGATTTGGAAGACTTTCAGAAGCGCTTTCGAAATTAGATAAATTGACAACAGCAGCAAATTCGTCGACCGATGTAAAAGCATTAGTGGATAGTTTTTATGCTGCGATGAACGATGATTTTAATGCACCAATGTTATTAGCACAATTATTTGAAAGTGTGAAATATATCAATTCTATTTCAGACGGAAATGCGTCTATTACAGCAGATGATTTATCGCTTTTATCAACTGAAATGCACAGTTTTGTGAGTGATGTACTAGGATTGGCTATGACTACTGAACAAGACGACAGCAAATTAGACGGTGTGATGGAATTGGTTTTAAATCTTCGCCAACAAGCACGTACAAACAAAGATTGGACGACGTCTGACCAAATCCGTGATGGATTAGCAGCGGTTGGAATTGTTGTCAAAGACGGAAAAGAAGGTACTAGTTGGAAATAAATCTACTACCTCGTACACTGAGGCTCTCGAAGGGAAGGGGGACAGGACAATTCACTTTTAAGACAATGAAATAAACTAAAACGAAATCAAATTATCCTCCCCCTTAATCCCCCTCTAAAGGGGGAAACGATTAAATAAACTCATAATCTATAAATCATAACTCATAATTAATAAAAATGTTAACTCCTGTTCACGATAAAAAATTATTCTTACTTGATGCTTTTGCATTGATATACAGAGCCTATTTTGCTTTTGCTAAAAATCCACGAGTAAATTCAAAAGGTCAGAATACCTCGGCGGCTTTCGGTTTTACGAATGTTTTGATTGATGTAATCAAGAAAGAGAAACCGACACATATGGCTGTGGTATTTGATGCGCCCGGTGGTGCTACGAACAGACAAGAAGAATTTGCAGATTACAAAGCGCACCGAGAGGAAATGCCGGAAGACATTCGTTCGATGATAGACCCAATCAAAAAAATCATCGAAGCATTTAATATTCCGATTTTATTGAAATCTGGTTTTGAAGCAGATGATATCATAGGAACCTTGGCGAAAATTGCCGAAGAAGAAGGATTTTACACCTATATGATGACTCCGGATAAGGATTTTGGTCAGTTGGTGTCGGATAAAATTTTCATTTACAAACCGGGAAGAGGAGGTGATCCTGCATCTATTTTAGGAGTGAAAGAGGTGTGTGAGAAATTTGAGGTGGACCACCCATTGAAGGTGATTGATATCCTTGGATTATGGGGAGATGCATCGGATAATATTCCAGGAATCCCAGGGATTGGAGAAAAAACTGCGAAGAAATTAGTGCAAGAATATGGTTCGGTGGAAAACCTGATTGCGAATGCAAATGAATTGAAAGGCAAGCAAAAGGAAAACGTTATCAATTTTGCAGAACAAGGATTGCTCTCTAAAAAATTGGCTACGATTATATTAGATGTTGATGTTCCTTTTGATCCGTTAGATTTAGTATTAGATGAACCGGATAACGAAAAAATCAAGGAGATTTTCACGGAATTAGAATTTAGAACACTAGCAAAACGTATTACAGGTGAGGAAATTTCAGTGACGGCCCCTGTAAATGAAGCAGGACAATTCGATTTGTTTGGAACACAGAGTTTATTGGAAATACAAGAACCTCTTCCGACTGCTGAATTAAAAACAATTGTAACGGAGAAACCAAACTATCATTTAATTACGTCAGAAGAAGAACGTGCTGAATTGTTAGCCTTGTTGTTAAAACAAAAAAGCGTGTGTTTTGATACAGAAACGACTAATAAAGATGCGTTGAATGCAGAATTAGTGGGAATGTCTTTCTCGTTTAAATCTCGTGAAGCGTTTTATGTAGCTGTACCAAACGAACAAGCAGATGCACAAAAAATTGTAGATGCGTTTTTACCCTTTTTTGAAAACGAAAGCATCGAAAAAGTAGGACACAATATCAAATACGACTTACACGTACTTGCGAATTACAACGTTGTCGTGAAAGGACCGCTTTTTGATACGATGATTGCCCATTATTTAATTCAACCTGAATCCAAACAAAGTATGGATTTCTTGGCAGAATATTACTTGCAATACCAACCGATTTCCATCGAAACCTTAATTGGTAAAAAAGGAAAAAATCAAGGGAATATGCGTGATTTAGAACCGCGTGAGGTTTCTGATTATGCGTGTGAAGATGCAGACATTACAATGCAATTGAAAGCAATTTTGGAACCACAAATTCAAAAAGACCATTTAAAGGAACTTTTTTACGAAATGGAAATGCCTTTGGTGCGCGTGTTGCAACGTATGGAAAAAGAAGGCGTGAATATTGATGTGGAAGGATTACAAAATTATTCCATCGTGTTAGAGGAAGAAAGCAAACAACTTGAAAAAGAGATTAAGGAAATTGCAGATACCGATTTCAATCTTGATTCGCCAAAGCAATTAGGTGAGGTGTTGTTTGATAAAATGAAAATCAGTGCCAAAGCGAAAAAAACCAAAACGGGTCAATATCAAACCTCGGAAGATGCCTTGGAGCAATTCCGTAATGACCACCCGATTATTGGTAAGATTTTGGAATACAGACAAAATAAAAAATTAAAAAGTACCTACGTGGACCCGCTTCCAACCTTACGTGATGTAAAAGATGGAAGAGTGCATACAAACTATATGCAGACGGTTGCTGCCACGGGACGTTTAAGTTCGAATAACCCGAATTTGCAAAACATTCCTATTCGTACGCAGAAAGGAAAAGAAATTCGAAAAAACTTTATTGCCCGCAACGCAGATTTCAAAATAATGTCGGCGGATTACTCACAAATTGAGTTACGTATCATAGCAGCATTGAGTGAAGACCCAGCGATGATTGAAGCGTTTCAGCAAAGACACGATATTCACACAGCAACGGCGGCAAAAGTGTTTCAAGTACCGATGGATGAGGTAACGAAAGACCAACGAAGCGCAGCAAAAGCGGTAAACTTTGGAATTTTATATGGTCAATCGGCATTTGGATTGGCACAGAATTTAGGGATTTCTCGTACCGAAGCAAAATCGATTATTGATAGTTATTTTGCACAATATGCTACGATTAAGTCTTTTATGGATAAAATGGTAAGTGAAGCAAGAGAATTAGGTTATGTTGAAACCATTCGTAAACGCAGAAGATACTTACCAGATATCAATTCTGCAAATGCGATTGTAAGAGGATATGCGGAACGAAATGCGGTGAATGCGCCAATACAGGGTTCTGCTGCAGACATTATCAAGTTGGCAATGATTGCAGTAGATAATGCGATGCAAGAACAAGGAGTACAATCAAAGTTGCTATTGCAAGTACACGATGAGTTGG
Source organism: Crocinitomicaceae bacterium (assembly GCA_044370735.1). Classification (GTDB taxonomy): domain Bacteria; phylum Bacteroidota; class Bacteroidia; order Flavobacteriales_D; family Crocinitomicaceae; genus CANHVK01. Next base: position 16,656 of record JBILUY010000038.1, read on the forward strand.
TGTTTGATGTGCACCATAGCGAACACGAAATAATGCAAGAATTAGTGCGCAACGCAATGGAAAATGCTATACATTTGGTGGTACCGATGGAAGTAGAGATGAAAATCGCTGATAATTGGTTAGATGCTCATTAAGAATTGATTGATAGTCACATTTAAGCATATAGAATTTAATTTACGAAAAGGAAAGTCCTTACTTGGGCTTTGCCTTTTTGTTTTTTTACACCCTTTTTTCGTTCATTCCCAGCAAAATGCTTCTAATTCGAACCATCAATTGTTGTGGAGAGTAACTGGAAAAGGGATTAAAAAGCCGTGCTACATTTTTGGAACCTATCATTCGAATGACCCACGAGTTTTTCAGTTTACCGATAGCACTTACGCTGCATTGTATAAATCCGAAGCAGTAGTTATTGAAGCCGATTTATACAGTATGTTTTCTTCGGTGGATACCCGAATTAAATCAGCAGAATTAACCTTTGATGCAGCCGGAAATCCAACGACAACAAGCCGAAGAGCATCTAAAACACGTTATGGAAACGAAGATGGACGTCCACAATTTTTGGATTTATCGTTACAGTTATATGCTTACAATTCAGGTAAAAAATGTTTTACCTTGGAAAGTGTAGACGACCAATTGGCTGCTTATGAGATGCTGAATAAAT
>JBILUY010000185.1:0-5088 GCA_044370735.1 Crocinitomicaceae bacterium
GTTTGCATCTTTTTTTTCAATTTCTTCAAATATATTTTGATTGTTTAGCTTGAATAATGCTATTTCTTTTAATCCTAAAGTTGGCGTCAATGTGTGTTTTATTTCAATGTATTCATCTTTTACTGATGCATAGTTTGTATAACTTATTTTAGGTTCAGTAGGTGATTTTGAATAGATTGGACATATATTACTAAAGAAAGAATATCCATTTTGAGTAATAGTTTCTATAGTTATTTTATTCGAAGTAAATTTCTCTAACTTTATTAAAAAATGTTGATTAGTTGTAGAGTCAATTTTATACCAAATGTTGTTTTTTTGAAGGAATATTCTATAAATTTTAACTTCATCATCCGTTATTATTTTATTCCAATTTAAATTTGTTTCCTTAGAGCAAACATTGTAGTCATATTTTAATATTGTGCTAAAAAAGGCTTTTGATTGAGCGCTTGTTTGATATTTGGGAGCAATGGAATAACAATAATCAAAAGCAGCAACTCTGTATGTCGATATATTTGTAGTAGTTGGATTAAATATTGTATAAAATGTATCAATCTTTGCTCCGTTAGAAAGCACAGTGTCTAGAGTAGAGCTTAATCCATTATTTTCTTGGTAAATTATAAAACCTTTAATATCATTTTCTTTAGTTTTTTTCCATGATAATACTAGATTTTGGTTTGATGTATCGTAGCCAAGAGCAACTATTTGAGGTATATTTGGATGATAGCTGTCTTTTAAAGTGTCTGAAATAATGGTAGAATAGCTAATACAACCTGATTTTTTAATTCCTATTCTGTAAAATAATTTGTTTTTATTACAAATATCAACAGTATCAAAATAGATTTTTTTATCAAAAGTTAAACTGTCTATTTTTTTCCATGCGCTAATTGTTGTTTTTCTTTCTATGTAAATCGAATCTTTTTGATTTTTAATTTCATCTGCCCAACTTAATTGTTCGATCCCTTCGTCAATTTTAACGGAATTTAGTTTAGTTATTTGTGTTGTGTCACTTGTGTATTTTTCAAGAACTCCATTACATAAAGTACTTGTTGTTATAAAAAAGTTGTTTGCAAGGTAATTGTTTGGTATTGTTACACTTGTCGTATTTATATTGTTAATTGTTGAAATGGGGGTAAAGGGTGATTCTTTTGAGAATAGTTCATATTGTAAAAATACTCCTTGTTGATCATCTGGTTTTTTCCAAGTGAGAGTAACGTCTCCATTTAATTCTTGGCTTTCACAGACAGTTGTTGGGAAATCTATTCCACACCTTTTTGTTCCATTTTGACCATATGTATCAAATAGATTAATAAATATTAAACACAATAAAAAATAAAGTTTCATTATTCTATTTTCCCTGCAGTTATAATTGTTAAATCATTCCAATTTAAATATTTACTAGCTAATTTTTTTAATTCTTCAGAAGTAATTGTATGAATTCTTTTAATCACTTGATTATAGTAATCCAAAGTTAATTCGTGCATTGTTACTCCTAAGTATAAATCCATTAACGAATTTGAACCATCTGCACTTTTTAATAATTGTCCTAAGAGATAATTTCGCACAAGATTTAATTCATCATCTGGAATTAATTCATTTCTTAAACGTTCAATTTCTTTTTTTATTTCGTTTAATGTAGAATTTACATATTCACTTCCTACTTCTGTAGCAATTATGAATGAACCTGATAAATAAGACTCAAGAACGGCACTGCCAATTCCATAGGTATAACCCTTATCTTCTCTGATGTTTGACATTAATCTACTCCCAAAATAATCACCTAATATTGTTTGTAGAATTTGAAAATCTATAAATTCACTATTAGATTTGTTAAATAGAGGCATTCCAATTCTAATGGCAGTTTGCAAAGCATCTTGTTTATTGATATGAAATTGCCCTTTTTGATTTTTAAAATCTCCCTCAAAATTTGTATTAGTTGTATTATGCCAATGTTTTATTTTGTTTGTTAAAAATGAAATCTGATTTTCTGCTAAATTTCCTACAACAACTACTTTTCGTAAGCCATGTAAGTAAAATTCATTGTAAAAATCGATTATTTTGTCTCTCGTTATTAGATCATATTCTTCAATACTTAATTGTCTTGAATATCGATCTGAGTTGGAATACATTCTTTTTTGAAATTCTCTTCTGGCTAAAAAACTTACTTTTTCAGATGAAATTAGGTATTGTTGTTTTCTTTCTCTGATTACATCTTCTATCTCGTTTTCAGGGAATTGACATTCATTGATTGCTTCACAAAGGAGAGATATCGCAGAATTAACATTTTCTTTGAGGCAATAGATTGCTACAACTGCTGACTCTTGATTAGTTTCAAAATCAGTAAAAACTCCTAATTCATTTATTTCCTGATTTATTTGTATGCTATTTTTTTTTGATGTTCCAGATAAAAGTAAACTATTAGTAATTGACGCAACTTTGTTAATAGAGTGAATTGTACCAGCATTAAAGTGTAATTCAATACGAACAGTTTCATCTGCTACTTCTTTCATCCAAACTAATTCCAAATCAGAATTTATTTTTTGAACAGTAGGGTATACGAAATTTATTTTTTCAATATCTTTTAATAAAGGAGCTTGTGTTCTGTTTAACATGTTAGATTGCTTTTACTTTTAAAATTGAACAATTTGTTTCTACTAAAATTTCATTAGCAATAGAATGAATATGAGATTCATTTATTTCATCAATAATTTTTTGCTCTTCATTCACTCCATTTGCATCTCCTAATAATTCAAAAAATGACAAATTCATGGCACGATTTAACATACCTTGTTCTTGAAATGCTTTTGCCGTATTTATCTTATTTTTTAGACGCATCAATTCTTTTTCTGAAATTTTGTTTGTTTTGATTTCTTTTAAAACACTCCAAGTTGCATCCTCTACCTGTTTAAAGGTTATTCCTTCGGATAATTTAGCTTCAATTACCATAAGCCCTTCGTCAATCGATCCTGTTATATAAGCGAAAATATCAGTAACTAGTTTCAATTCTTTTTGAAGTCTAACATACAATCTTGAAGATTTATCTCTACCAATAGCATCAGATAAAATATCACTTGCGTAGTATTCAAATGATTTTCTTTCAGGCATTTTAAATGCGAAATAAATGGCATCAGAAGGAACTTTTCTTTCAATAATTTTTTCTCTTAAAAGTTCTTGTTTTGGTTCTTTTGGAAGTATGCGCGCTGGTTTAATTCCAGAAGGGATATCGCCAAACCATTTTTCTACCAATTGCTTGATATAATCAAGTTCAAAATTTCCGGCTATACATAAAATTGCATTGGACGGAATATAGAATTTTGTGAAAAATGCTTTAACATCCTCCATAGTAGCATCTTCTATATGCTTTAATTCTTTACCTATTGTAGCCCATTGATATGGATGAGATTCATAAGCAAGTGGTCTTAATTCTAACCAAACATCACCATATGGTTGATTCAAATATCTTTGTTTGAATTCTTCCATCACTACATTACGCTGAGTTTCTAGACTTTTAGGTGTAAAAGCTAAAGACAGCATTCTGTCGGATTCTAACCAAAGGGCAGTTTCAAGATTTACTCCTGGTACAATATCATAATAATTGGTAATATCATTCGATGTAAATGCATTGCTTTCACCGCCTGCTAATTGTAACGGTGTATCAAAATCAGGGATATTGATCGAACCACCAAACATTAAGTGCTCAAATAAGTGTGCGAAACCAGTTTTATCAGGATGTTCATCTCTAGCTCCAACATCATATAATGTGTTTACTACTGCTAATGGTGTAGTTGGGTCGTAATGAAAAATGACACGTAATCCATTCGCTAATGTAAATCGTTCAAAGTGTACCATTAAAAATTAAATTTTTCTGTATTTTGTTCCTTTATTGCTAATTGAAATTCAGCTATGATTTCGCTTATAATTTCTGATGCGGGTTTAATCTCATTAATTAAACTTGCCACTTGTCCTACTTCTAATTCTCCTTCTATTAAATCCCCTTCGAACATTCCCTTTTTTGCTCTTCCTCTACCTAGAATTGTATTTAGTTGATCTGGAGTAGCATCTTCTTGATATGCTTTTTCTATTTGTTGAAAGAAATCGTTTTTAATTAATCTTACAGGTGTGAGTTCTTTTAGGGTTAGCATCGTACCTCCTTCATCAGTATTTAAAACAGAATTTTTAAATGCCTCGTGAGCGCTTGATTCTGTTGATGTAATAAAACGACTTCCAATTTGTACACCATCAGCCCCTAAATTCATAACTGCTAACATTGCTCTTCCAGTAGCAATTCCACCAGCTGCAACTAAGGGTATTTGTATTTCTTGAGCAACTTTTGGTATTAAACATAATGTTGTTGTTTCATCTTTCCCATTATGACCTCCTGCCTCAAATCCTTCTGCAACAATTGCATCAACACCCGCTTCTTGTGCTTTCAATGCAAATTTTAAGCTTGAAACAACATGTATAACAATGATGCCTTCTGCTTTTAATTTTGATGTCCATATTTTAGGGTTTCCAGCTGAGGTTATCACAACAGGGACTTTATGTTTGATAATGGTCTCTATGTGTTTGTCTATATCAGGATATAGTAAAGGAAGATTTACTCCAAAAGGGTTGTTAGTTGCTTCTTTACATTTTTGTATTTGTGTGTCTAATACCTCAGGGTACATCGAGCCAGCTCCAAGGATACCTAATCCACCAGCATTTGATACTGAAGACGCTAATTCCCATCCCGAACACCAAATCATTCCTGCTTGAATAATAGGATATTGAATATTTAATAATGTTGTAAGTTTATTTTTCATAGAGAAACTTTCCTTCAAAACGACTAAAATACAAAAGTCTTTTCGATTTATTGGTTAATTTCGTTTGTTTAATATTTCTAAATATAGACTAATATGAAGATTAAAAGTTGGCTTGAGGCATTTCGATTGAGGACGTTACCACTTTCAATTTCAGGTATTATAATGGGATCTTTTATCGCAAAATCAAAAGGTTACTGGGATAGTTCTATTTTTACATTTGCTCTTTTGACCACGATATTATTTCAGATAGTTTCCAATTTGGCAAATGATTTAGGAGACTCATTAAAAG
>JBILUY010000326.1:0-5087 GCA_044370735.1 Crocinitomicaceae bacterium
AAAGACCACCCCAGCTTTAAGAATATCTGTGATGAGAGACTTCTTTGAGATACTTATCAATATGGATTTATATAATTCAGCCAACCATAATAAGACAGATAAGACTTATATGCTAAACGGCAACCTTGTAGAGTTTTTTGGTATGGATGATCCGCAAAAGAAAAGAGGAGCAAAGCGTGATTACTTATGGCTAAACGAAGCAAACGAATTACATCTTGAAGACTGGAGGCAGTTGGCAATGCGTACCACTGAAGAGATAACCCTTGATTATAACCCATCAGATGAGTTTCATTGGATATATGATGAGGTAATCCCTAGAAAAGACTGTACTTTTATACAATCTACCTACTTAGATAATCCGTTCCTCCCACAGGAGATAATAGATGAAATAGAGTCATATAGGGAGTTAGATCCAGCGTATTTTAGAGTGTTTGGACTGGGAGAAAGAGGAGCAAGTCAATCTACTATATTTACCCATTGGAAAGAGTGTGATGTATTACCGGAAGAATACAATAGGCGAGTATATGGAGTAGACTGGGGATTCAATCACCCTACCGCAGTTGTAGAGGTAAGAGAAAAAGATAATGTATTCTATGTAAAGCAACTATTATACCGCTCAGGATTAAATAGCTATGCCATTATAGATGAGCTAGATAAACTGGGCGTAGATAAAAATGCAAGAATAGTAGCCGACTCAGCTGAGCCAGATAAAATCAACGATTTATACAATGCAGGATATAGAGGTGTTATGCCTACCGTAAAGGGTAAAAACAGCGTAAATAGGGGAATAAAAGCCATTAAAGGACATCAATTATACATTACATCAGACTCGCTTGAAGGAATAAAAGAGATTAAGTTCTACCGATATATGGAAGATAAGAATGGAAATATCCTTGATGATCCGATAAAGGTAAAGGATGATTTTGTGGACGCAATGAGGTATGCAATAGACTATATGGTGGAGGGAACGGCAACATATGTTAAACTACATAGTAATAAACCATATGGATTTTAATATATGAAACAATATCCTCCGCAAAAAGACATAGACAGATTAGCCAAATACGAAACTTACGAACAATTATTTGAGGGTAATCATAGAGCCGCATTTCAAAAAAGGTTAAAGAAATATGCAGAACAATTTGAGGGAGATATGTCTCTTGTAAGATATGTAATACTTCCCTACCCCCGCATTATTAGCACAATCTCAGCTGACCTTTTATTTGAAGAACAGCCTAAGATTGTATTAAAGAATGAAACCAATCAAAACTTTGTAGATAAATTATGGTATGAGAATAGTATGTGGACGACTCTATACGAGGAAGCTCTTGTATCTAGTTATAAAGGAGATTCTATACTACGCATATTAGCTGTAGATGGAGAGATAAAAATAGACACAGTAAAGCCAGATGTGTATTTCCCTGTATATAATGAAAATAATGTAAAAGCTCCTGTAAAAGAGCATGTTTTAGCCTATAAACAAGAGATAAATGAAAAGTTTTATCTTGTAGTAGAAACATATCGAGAGGGAGAAATAAAAACACAAGTATTTGATTTCAAAGATGGAGTGATTGGGGGCGAATATAATTCAATGGATGTATTGGGGATAGAGCCCATTGTCAAAACCAATATGGGTAATGGATTTAGTCTTATCCACCATATTAAGAACTGGGGGATGAGTGGTAAATTTTGGGGGATTAGCGACTATGAGGATTTGATGGACTTATTCTTTGCTATTAATAACAGATTATCCCGTAATGAACATATTTTAGATAAGCACGGTAACCCAATATTGGCAGTCCCCGCAAATGCGTTAGATGAAAAGGGGCAAGTATCTCGTTCTCGTTTTGATATGATAGAGTTACCAGTACACCCCAACACAGGAGAGGCAAGTAAACCAGAATATATTGTGTGGGATAGTAAATTAGAGTCATCTTTTGCTCAGATTGATGTGTTATTAGAGCAGTTATGGATTAGCTCTCAGATGTCACCTACATTGTTTGGATTAACTAAGTATGGAGTGGCAGAGTCAGGAAGAGCTTTAAAATATAAACTGCTTAGAACTTTATCTTTGAAACATAGAAAGCAAATGTATTGGGATAATGGAATAAAGAGCTTGATTGAGTCAGCTATAGAGTTTGCAAGGAATAATTCGCTTACATCAGATGGACTTAGGCCAGCCGAAACGGAAGTACCAGTTATCTATTGGCAGGATGGTATTATTATGGATGAATTAGAGATATTAGAAGTAGAGAAAGGAAAGCTTGACTATGAACTTACTACAAAAGAGGATGCTATCTCTAATGTAGATGGTATAACCAGTAATGAGGCTGAGGAAAAACTTCAAAGAATACAAAAAGAAATGGACGCAAAGAATAAAGCCAACCCTTTTAGCATAATTAACAGAGGAACAGATGGCGGAACAGAAGAAGAGGATTAGTCCCGAGGGAATAGTCCAGTCAGATATACAGGTACGACTTATAGAGGCAATCGTAAAGAATGCTTATCTTGACCTTGCTACATATGCGGATAGATTAGATAAAGGTACATTGTCAGCTAAGAATAAAGCTATCCGAAGCATAGCAGATAAGTATGGATTACAACTTGAAGCGTGGGCAAATATAACTGTACCAGGATTATACTATGAGGGTATGGATAATGCAGTTAATGGCTCAATAAAAGCAGGGCAAGTCTATGAGTTTAGTCAATCTTTTGTAGTAAAACATCAGGAAGCCCTTGAAGCACTTATTTCACAGACTTATACCTACACAGATAAAATATCTCAGGGTATACGAGATAGCGGTACAAGAGCCTTAACTTTTTCAGAGCAGGAAAAGGTAAAGATTGCTATTGGTAAAGGTATTGTAAGTGGAGATGATTTAGACACTATATCTAAAGGGGTTAAAAGTGTGTTATCCGAAGCTACAAAAACTGCAGTTGTGTCTTTATCTGGTAAAAGAAACTCACTAGACACTTATGCATCTACTTTAGCTCGAAGCATACTTACAGACGCACAATGGCAGGGTACTAGCAATACCGTAATTCAGGAGGGGTATGATCTTGTGCAAGTTTCAGACCATTTTGGAGAATGTGCCTTATGTAGGCCATATGAGAATGAGGTGCTATCTCTTACAGGAAGAACCAAAGGATATACTACATTAGCAGAGGCTACTTCTAATGGACTTAAACACTCCAACTGTAGGCACTCAATCTCACCTTTTACTGAGGGGTTAGCCGAGGTAAGTAAGGTATGGAATACAGAGACACAAAAGTATGAGGAAAAAGAGAATGTAAAAGCACAGAATAAGACTACAAATAGCCCTAAATCTATCTTAAAAGCTTTTGAGCAATTTACCACTAAGATTGGAATTAAAGACTACAATATTGTAAATAAAGCTCTAAAAGATAGAGATGTAAAAACTATACAAGAGGTCAAAAAACGCACCAAAGACGAGAGATTAAAAGAAAGCCTAGACATACTATCCGATTATATACAGAATTAGGCAACATATGATATATTGCAAATAACGAGTAGTCCACGATACGGACGGTATTAAATAATTGCATATACTATGGCAGAGGATACAACCTCGGTGGAGACCGATACAACTCAGACAACTGACGCACCTGTAGAAGCACAGAAGCAAGAGATACAAATTCCAAAAGCTCGATTTGACGAGGTCAATCAAAAATATAAAGAAGCACAAGCAAAACTTGTTGAGTTTGAGACCAAGAAAGCCGAGGAAGAAGGAAATTGGAAGCTCATTGCAGAAACAAAAGAAAAAGAGCTAAACGAATATAAAACTCGTTACACGCAAACTAATCTTGAGAAGTCGTTAATACAGGAAGCAGTTAAATACAATCCTCACGACCTAAAAGCAATTACTAAGTTTATTGAAACGGACAAGGTTGTTGATGTAAGTGGTGAGGTTAACATCACAGGACTGACATCAGAACTAGATCGTATCAAAACAGAAATGCCCTACTTATTCAAGCCAGATACAACTAGTAATGCAGGTAATTCTCAAGGGGGGAATCCTACAACAACTAGTGGCGTAATATTTAAGGAGTCGCAGTTACAAGATTCAAATTTTGTATCTAAAAACTTTAAAGCTATTGACGAGGCAAAGAAAGATGGGCGAATACTAATAGGACAATAATTAACTTACTTATATGGCAAATGAAATAACAAAATCATTACTTGACTCATTTATCCCTACCGTTGCAGCCGCAACTGCTATGGAGACCTTAAAAAACCGAAGAGGAATCTCTCGATTTGTAAATACTGATTTCTCAGATGATGTACGATCATATGGTGAAGCTGTAAAAGTTGGATTTCTTGGAGACCTTGGATCAGCTGACAACAAAGTAGCTGGATCTGAATATGCAAATACTGGACCAGCTGATAGCGATGTAACAATTACTCTTAACCAACACAAGCACAAGACTGTTTTGATTGAAGATGTAGGACGAGCACAAGCACGACCAGATGTACTACAAGGATATATCAATGAAGCAATTAACTCAGTATTAGAAGCTGTAGATATCTCAGTTGCAACACTTGGGTTATCTTTAAGCAATACATTTACTGAAACTGCAAATGCTTATCAGGATATTGTAGATGTTAGAGCTACTTTAGTAAACAACAAAGCACCTATTAGCGGGCCTTTCATTTTTGCATGTAGTGGAACAAAATATGCTGATCTTTTGAAAGATACCAATATCTCAAAAGCATTAGAATATGGAACACCTGTAGCCGTACAAGACGCTGTAATCCCAGCTGTATCAGGAATGGGAATCTTTGAGACTCAGTTGATACAATCAGGAGGAAGCCCAGTTCGTAAAAGAAATATGGCTTTCCACCGAGATGCTTTTGCTGTAGCTGTACGACCATTACCAACTGATGGAAATGGACTAGGAGTAAAGCAAGGAGTATACAATGATCCAATTACAGGTCTATCTATCCGATTAACTATGGGATATGATGCTAAAATTGGAGGAATGTTTGCTCGAGCTGAAATCCTTTATGGAGTTGCAATAATGCGACAAGGACTAGCAGTAGCATACCTAGAAGTCTAATTACTTCT
>JBILUY010000186.1:0-5062 GCA_044370735.1 Crocinitomicaceae bacterium
CGTAATCAACGGTTCTAAACATTCACGGTATTTATTTTCAGAAATATCTAAAGTTGAAAAAACAGAAAGATAATCTTCTAAAAATCTATTTTTTTCGTTTTTTGATCTGATAATATCAATTGCATCTTTTTGAATTTTGTAAAATTTATCAAAATACAATGATAAATCAGGTAATTTATCCCCTTTCTTTCTATTAAAAATTGATGAAGCAGGTATCAAATTCCACATTAAATCATGAGCTAAAAATTGAAAGGGGATAAAATGTTCAACTTCATAATTATTAATTATTAAATCTTGATTTGTATAAATACAAGAAAGTGAATTCTTTTCACTTATAACTATATCCCAAAATTCTTTTTTATGTTTTGATAGACTAGACCTTTTATCTGGTCTAATAAGCTTGCTTGTTATATCAGGAACATTTGGATTTCTTGTTTGAATAAATCGTGATAAATGCCAATTACAAAAAGATTTTAACAACCCTAAATTATTGTAAAAATACTCAAACCACGCTGGTTGTATAAGTATATAATCTTTATAAAGTGAATATGGTGGTAAAGCAAAATTTTCTTGAGACATAAAATACATATCTCTTTGATTAACATTCCCGCCTAACCAAGGAGATAAGAATTTGTGAGGTACATTCAAATCAAAATGATTTAAAATTGAGATTGTTTCTTTATTTGTAGAATTTAATAATGTTTCAAAAACTTGATGTTGCTTGGTATCTACATCTAGATTTTCAATATGTTTTAATTCTTGAATTGCTTCTTGTAGTTTATCTTGTTTACCAAAAGAAAGATGAAAATAATTTATTGTATACCATGCATTTGAAATCATACCACAGAAGATTTCTTTTTTTGATATTTTATCTTTTTTTGTTTGGAAACTGCGTCAAGAATAGATAAAAACCAATAAAACTTATAGGATGCACTTGTATTATTGAAGCAAGCACTTAATTTTTTTACTGAAACATTTAAATCTTCTGGTAAGTAAATCATAAAATAAACTTTCAACAAAAATATTGTATTCTTTGATTTTAAAGAGATTTAAAAATTTCTTTTCAATATAATTTTTTGGATAAACCTCACCCCACCCTCACCGCATACTGTTTTAAAATCACCCCATCTTTTGCTTTGTTTTTTAGTTTTTTACCATGATAGCGGATGTTTGTGAGTAGTCTTTCGGTAGTGTGTTGATGTTGTAAGGTGGTAAATTCAAAGGTTACATCTTCAAGTTGGGTAGTGTCGTCCAAGCAGTATTTACCGAGGTTTCCACGTATTATTTCAATGAGGATAAATCTAATTTTCGAAGTATCTTTAAATTGGTCTAAATCAAGATTGATTTCGTTAATTAAATAGGCTGGAAAAAGTAGGTCATCGTTTGAAAGTTCCGTGATTGGAAATTTACGTAGGGTTTTACGGTTTCCTTTCCATTCAAATTTGGTTTCTTTTTCGAAACGAATTCCTCCACCAGATGCAATGGATGGAAATTCAGCAATGGAATTATACCCTAGATTTTCTATAACTGACAAGTCAAAAAGTAATTCCTCAATGGGTGTTTCTGATAAATCACTGATGGTCAAAATCTTATTCAATTCTCTCTCCGACAACTCTATAATATTGTAATACATTCCATCTCCAAAAAGATTAATAACCATCACGCGATTTTTGTGAAATTTTAAAACAACATATCTAATACGATAAGGGAAGCCTATTCTAACAGTTTAATTTAAAAAATTTATTTCGCATTTAAGACACTTTTTAATTTTCCCATAGCCTTTTCATCAAAATCACTTTGTAATTCAAAATTTCCAACGTCGTAATGTTTCCATTTTCCTCTTGAAAATTTAAATGTATAAGTAAAGCATGGATGTTTTTTGGAACAATTATTTATCACAATTTCAATCACTTCCCCATTTTTGAAATTTGTTTGAAAATCAAACGCATCCGGATCATTCAGTCTATTTTCTAAAATAGAAACATTAAGGTGATAATGCTTATCTTGAAATTCAGTAGGAAGCCCAACCAATCCAAGTACAAGACATACTACATCCCCTTTGCTTTTTTCATATAAAACCCAATAATGATTTAATGTTTCAACATCAACATCATCCGTTAGACAGGTACAAAATTTAATTTTATCAGAGATTACACACATGTTTGGTAGCTATTATAGTTATAACTCTTACTTGAAATATGCGTGAATCTAACAAATTAAGGACGGATTTGAGTAAATTTATTTTCAACCTAGTAGTAATCAAATAAAAATGTATCTTTATTTCATGAAATTAACGGGTTTATTTTTCTTACTATTTCTCTCTATTTCTGTTTTTTCTCAAAATTCAAGAAAAGCGCATCAGCATAGCGAAACAAAACATCATTTTATTGAAAATAAAGGACAATGGGATTCGGAAGTGCTTTTTAAAACAAGTTTTAGAGGGGGGAATTTATGGATACAAAAATCAAAATTATTTTTTCACCTAAAAGACTTTGCTGCTTTAAGAGAAAATCATGGAGGTAAATCATGCGATACTTGTATAAACAGACAACATGCACTTCATGTCAATTTCAAAAATTGCAATCCAGTAACTCAAATTGAAAAATTCAACCCTTCTTTAGAATATTATAATTTTTTCTTAGGAGATCAATCCAAGCAATGGACAAATGAAGTTCGTGCTTACAATCAATTATCCATCAAAGAATTGTATCAAGGGATTGATTTACGTTTCATCCAAGAAGATGAAATAACAAAATATGAGTTTGTAATTTCACCAAAAGCAGATCCAAAACAAATTACGTTGGAAATTGCTGGTGCAACTCAAATTACAACCGGAACAACTGGAGAATTAATTCTAAAAACACCACTTGGTATCATCCAAGAAAATAAACCCTATGCGTATCAAATCATCGAAAATAAAACTCATCAAATCGCTTGTGAATTTGTAATTCAAGATTCGACAGTTATCTATAAGTTAGGTAAATACAATCCAAACTTCGAATTGATCATCGACCCAGTATTGGTGTTTGCTACTTACAGCGGGAGTGTTACGGATAATTTCGGGATGACCGCAACCTATGGACATGATGGAACGGCTTATTCCGGTGGAACTATTTTTGGAAATAATTACCCAACACCTGACAAAGGAGTTTATAACACTAAATCAAATTTTACCCTTACCAACGGGAATAATATTGCCTCTGATATTTTTATTTCTAAGTATAGTGCAGATGGATCTCAAATGATTTGGACGAATTTTATTGGAGGTGGTTCGAACTACAATGGAGCTGAAACAGTGCACTCATTGATTTGTGACAAAGACAATAATTTATACGCATTTGGTGCAACAGCAAGTACCAATTTTCCTACAACAAACAACTGTGTTCAAAATACACATCGTGGAGGATCACGTTTTAATGCGGTTCAAAATGGTGCTTTATTTGGAAATAATGGAGTGGATATTGTTACGTTTCAATTAAGTTCAGACGGTAAAAACCTAAACGCATCAACTTACATTGGAGGTTCTGGAAATGATGGTGTTAATACTAACTTATATGGAATTGGATCTGACTATAATAATGAAAGTCATTATGATTCACTTACAGTAAATTACGGTGATCAATTCAGAGGAGAAATTATGCTCGATTCTTTGAAAAACGTGTATATAGCAACCTCTACCCGATCGCTAGATTTCCCATTAGTTAATCCTATTTTCAACACGATCAACGGACAACAAGACGGGGTAGTCATAAAACTAACTAATAACTTAAGTAGTATTTTGTTTTCCACCTATTTAGGGGGCTCCAATAATGATGCACTCTACTCTATCAAATTGGATTCGTTGTATAATATCGTTTTTTGTGGAGGAACCTCTTCTTCAAATTTACCTACCACATCCAATGTGTATCAATCAAATTTTGGTGGAGGAAAAGCAGATGGTTGGATTGGAAAAATCAATCAAAAAAACAATTCTCTACTGGCATTGACGTATTTAGGATTAGATTCTTACGATCAATGTTACATAGTTGAAACAGACGAAACAAACGATGTGTATGTAGTTGGACATTCCTTAGGTGGTAATTTCCCAATTATAAATGCAACCTATAAAAATGCAAATAGTTCGCAAATCATTGTTAAACTAGATCCTGTACTTTCTAAAATCAAACAATCAACTACTTATGGTAGTGGAAACAATTCCAAAAGAGACATCTCCCCTGCTGCAATGCTGGTAGATAGTTGTAAAAATGTGTACATTTCAGGTTGGGGTGCAAATGTCATTCAAAATACCGAACTGCTCAATGGAATGCCTACTACTTCAGATGCTGTTAGTAAAACTTCACCCAATGGTTTTGATTTTCATCTATTTGCAATCGATCGTGATTTTTCGAAAATTTTATACGGTAGCTATTTAGGAGGAAGTTCAGCTGCAGAACATGTAGATGGCGGAACTTCAAGATTTGATCGAAGTGGTATCATTTATCAATCTATCTGTGGAGGTTGTGGCGGATTTAGTGATTTCCCGACGACATCCAATGCCTGGTCACAAACAAACCGTAGTTACAACTGTAACAACATCGTGTTAAAATTTGATTTTCAATTAAAAACGACACCAATTATTAATAGTATTGATTCGATTTGTTATAACAACGAATTTAAACTAGAAAACAAAAGTACCTCTGCTGAAAGTTTTTATTGGAAATTTGATGATGGATCTCCTAACAGTACAGATACTATCATCTATAAAAAATTTGCTACCCTTGGAAAACATGAGGTTGAATTGGTGTTAAAAAACAAATATTGTAGTGATTTTAAATCGATCAAAAAGAAAATTGAAGTGGTAGATAACACAATCAATTTGATTAAAATTCCGCAAATTGAACTCTGCAAAACGGATACAGCCACTTTTTATTTAAATTCTTCGTACAACTCCAATAAAATATTTTGGTCGTATGATAAAAATTTTCAAACCATTATAAATCAAGACACCATTGCATTTAGCGATGTGTTTAGCGCTAACAAAAAAGTATATTACAAAGTTGCCGATTCTTATTGTTACAAAATA
>JBILUY010000329.1:0-5051 GCA_044370735.1 Crocinitomicaceae bacterium
GATTAACTTTTTTTCAAATTCTTTAACTCTTCGTTGTAAATCTTTGAACGCGTTTTCTTTATTTGTTGTATCTCCTTGCTTAACAGTTCTATAAGTACCGTTATTTAGTGTAATTGTCCCGGAGCCGTAACCTATTCGCCAAGCTCCGTAATCCCAAACGGCTTTTTCATTAAAGCCCTCATAAGGAATTAATAAATTTACAGCAAATTCGTATTGATTCACAGCTTTGTAATTTTGCGAGCTACTAATATACTCCCTATTATTATTGCGGAAGCTTGAATAATTGTTCCTTTGCTCTTTGGGGTGAATTTCCAGTTGTTGTAAGTATAGGACCAAAACCAGTCCGAAAATTTTTTTTTAGCCATTACAAATAATTTTTAATAACAGCGTGAACAGTGGGAGTAATTACTTTATTATTAGAATCTAATTGATAAGTTTTTTTACTGACTGAATCACTGACATTTCCTCCTATTGCTGTTGCTTTGTTATCTTTTATTTCGGTTACCAAATCACAGTGCGCAAAATAACCGCCGTTAGTTTCGTAAGTTACTCCCTCTTGTCGAGGATAACAAATCAAATCGCCCTCACTTATCGCAATTTCATTAGGTTTGAAAGCTTGAAAAGTTTTTATATTATTTTTCCGGTTTGTTTTGGCTTGATTAATATAGTCGGAATGTAACGTACTATATTTGAACTTATCGCCGGCTCCAGCTTGTCGCATAAGGTAACTAATAAAGGAAGCACTCCACGCGGTTGAAATCATTTTTTTGTCGCTCCAGTTTTTAATCAATGGACCTAATTTGTAATAATTACGCAAATCTTCAATGGTCCGGCTATTGCCCTCCGTTACTTTTGTAGGTACATTCCACTTCGCCCATTCTTTATTTGCGAGGTCAATTAATTTTTTTTTGAATCCCATACCTTTGCTTTTTAATAAACGAATTAATAAGATTCCTCCAATTACTGAAGCAATTAAAGTAAATTGTTTTTTATTCATTTTTTCTTAGAAGCGTAAAACAAAGAAGCGAGAATAATACTTCCGCCAATAATACCGGCAGTTATTAAAATTGTTTTCGTTGTTTTTTCATCTAATCCCACAGGAATTTTAACCGGGAGTTGAAATTCAGTTCCGGGAGTAGTAATTGCTTGCCCTATTTGTTGCCAAAAACTCGGCTTTTCTTCTTGTAAGTACATTATACGCGGTATCTAATTCCTTTATTCTTTAATATAGTGTTAACCTTGCTTTTTTCTTTAGTGTCAAGTTCTAACTGAAGCGCCGTTAATAAATTAATTTTTTTGCCTGTTATGTAGGTTAAGCTTGTCGGGTCGTAGTAAGTTCTCAATCCGTAAGCTTTCATTAATTCAAGCCAATCATTATTTGTTTTAAGTTGTCGCATAATCGAGAAAATTGCTTCTTCGTCCGTCATGTCTAACCAGTTAGCGCTGAATGAATCGTCTATCTTGTCAGCCCATGTAATAAATTGACTCGGTTTGTAACTTAAATCCTTTCCCTCTTTTTCATCTTCAAAAAGTTTTTTATTCTTTTTTTCGTCCCGGGCTTTTTTAATTTCCTTGCCCATAATTTTGTACAGTCCTACAGCCGTAAGAGCTCCTATTCCGATTGCTATTGCTGTTTTAATAGGTTTTTTTTCCTTAGGGTCGCGAGGTCGCGAAGCGTTTGCAGTCGCAACTCCAGCCAATCCCGAAATAATTAAAGGCCACATAATTAAATCGCTGAATTATTAGCAAAATAAAATTTTCGCGCGTCAGCTAATCGGGCCGGGTCATTCAAATATCCGGAATAATACTTCTTAAACCAGTTTTTCAAATCTTTATTATTCTTTGCGTTCCAAACAGCGAAAAGAATTAAATAAGCTTTGTAGAGGTTAATAGTACCAGCGCCGTAAATTTTGGTTAATTTGCTTTGAGTACCGCTTCCCAAATCTCCGTCCTCCTTAATTGTTTGCGTGCCCATTATTTTTGAAATTCTATTTAATATTTGCTGAAGCTTTGCTACCTCTTGCCCATAATCCCCAAATTTCAACGTTTGGTCCAAATTCAAATTATCTTTTTTTGTTCCAATTCCACTAAGTCCGGGAGTTACTTTTTTTCCTCCTACTACTACGATATTAGGAGCCGGGCTTCCTCCTCCGTCAATTACGGGAGTATTTTCGTCCTTTGTTTCGTCCGTTGTTGTATCATCTTTTTTCCAAAGCTTTGAAATTGTCGGCCAAAGGAAATAAATTCCTCCAGCTAACACTCCAGCACCTAATACATAATAAATAGTATTGTCATTTTTTTTCTTTGTTGCCATTAGCTAATATTTTTGTTTTCAGTTGTTTCGTTTTCTTGTGGAAGAGCTTGAGCGATTAATTCTCTTTGTTGTTCAAAAAAATTGTATTCATCAATCATTTTTTTTGCTTCTTTCTCCGCTAATTTTGGTTTAATTACAAAGCGCCAAACAGCGTAAAGGCCTCCAGCAATTCCAAATCCAATTAATATTCTTTTATAGTTCATAATATAGTTATTCTTGGCTTAGCTTTTACTAAATCCAATATTTTTTTAATTCCATTCACTACTATAATTTTAGTAGCGAATCCAAATGGTTGACTGAGGTCATAATGTTTCGAAACAACATTCAATACTTGGTCCATGTTGTTGCAGTTATTTAGTTCCTCATTGAACTTTTGCTCGGCACTCTTCATACAGCTCGGTATTAAAATCTTTTAATAATTCTCCAAATTTTTGAATGTTTGCACTATTGTAATATAGTGCCGTCAAGTTATCAAACAACTCCGAATCTTCCGCTTTGCTGTTTATCCACGCTTCAATTTTTTGCTCGATAGGAGCTTTTTGAACAGGAGCCGGCTTAACAGCTTGCGGACGTTGCATGTTTAATCTTTGGCGCTCAATTTCAATTTGTTGGTCCCTTTGTTGGAAATATTTATCTAATAAAGGAACTCCCACTTGAACAATCTCACCAAAAAACGTCCGGGCCGTTTCAAATTTATTATTTGCGAGTGCTTCCTCGCTTAAAGTTTGTTTTTCTTTTATCAACTCTTCCAGCTCTTCTAATTGTTTATTGAGCTCCTCAACTTCATTTTGTAAACTTTCATTTTCAATTTTCAATCTTGCTATTTCGCTTTGAAGCTTAACAGCCGGATGTTCAACAGCTTGCGAAAAGTCCGGCGGAATATTTAATTGAATCGGGGAGTAATTACTCCCGGAGTTTTCACTCATTGGAGTAACTTTTCCTTTTTGGTACAAAAATTCAAACGGCTCTTGATTCGTTGTTGTTTTCATACACACTTTGTAAGCTCCGTCCTGTAATAGTTCATTTTGAAGCTTGTTTATTATTTCTTCTCCAGTTTCTAAATATTTGCCTTTACTGTTGTAGGGCACTATTATTCGATTATTAATATTTTTCAGCGAAGCGTATTTGTACAAATCGCTTTGTAAATCTTTACGAATTTCATCAAGGGTTTTTTGTGTCATATTTGAAAATTATTAGGTAATCCGATTATTTCAACGTAGTTAACATTCAAGATAGGGTAAGCCCAGCTCATTTCACGATAACTTGCTGTAATATTATTAACAGGGTCCACAGGAAAGCTAAATTCTTTCGAGTTATTTGCTCCCGGAGTATTTGGTACACTGAAATTGTCAGTATATGGGTTAGTTCCTTGAACTGTAGCATCTAAAGTAACAGGAATCGGCGCCGGTTGTCCGTCCTTGCCGTAATCCGTAGGAGAATTTAAGCCGTAAATATTTGCTCTTGTGATTCCTACAGTTTGCGCGAGTATATCTTGCGCAAAGCTAAAGGAAAAAATTACCTCCGTAGTGTGAAGCAAATAAGTATCAATTTTTGTACTTCCTACAGGGCTCAAAATTTGCCGTCCAGCTTCCGCAACATTTACAAAATTATTCCTAAATAAATAACGGTTAACTTGTCGCTCGCCTAAAATTGTTACTTGCGTGTTCATTCCGCGAGTCCATAAATTTGTCCAATTATTATTTGCTCCGTCCGGGTCGCTTGGAAAGTGCCCGGAATGTAAATAAGTAATATCAGTAATAATAATAAAACGGTCATCGTTAATATTTAAGGAATGTCGTTGACTTCCTCCAGCTACAAAACTTTTGTAAAAAGCTTTGCCCTCCCAAATAAGCGCTTCTAATTTCGGACTAATCATTGATTAAATGTAATAGATTCCTAAGCTTACGGCTTCAGTTGCTCCCGGATTCGTGAAAGTTATTGTAATTTGGTCCGTTCCGCTCAAAGGACGTGGGAGGTAATAATACTCATCAGTATTAAAAAAGTTACTTAAAAAATTTGGGTCCAAACTTTCAATAACTAACTCATTATTAATTGATAAGCTTACTCCAGTAACATGTTGAAATCCGCGAGTGGCTACTGTAGTTCCGGGCTCGCGAGGAATTAATACTAATCCTAACAAAATTCGCGCGCTTCCGCTTAATTGAATATTAAAAGAGTTTGTTCCTGTAGCTACACTATAGTTATATCCTTTAATACGGTTTTGTTTCTTAATTAATGTACGAATGTTCTCAATACTTAATCCCTTTACTTGTTGTCCCGGAAATTGAGGAGCGTTAAGCCCTTGCGTGCCGTACATTTTGGTAATATCTTCAAATTTTTTCATTTTCTTATTTTTTTCTTATTAAACACAAAGGGCGAGCGTAATTTGCTCGCCCTTGCTACATCTTGAGAAACAGTATATTAGAAAGTTGTTTTCGGTGCAATAATAGCTCCGCTTCCCTCTAAAGTTAAACGCACATAAGTTTCACTTACGGCTGTATATCCTTGCGTGCGCAAAGTAGCAACAAACTCCAAAAGTGGTGGGATAATTATTTGAGTGTCAAATTCATAATTTGAATTTAAGTTGTTTTCAGCGTTTTTATTAAAGTCCGCAATCCAGCTAAGAAGTGGAACGTTTTTAATTACTTGGCTGTTAGCAATAGTGAATCCAAATTCCGAAGTTAAAAGCGCTACATTACTTCCTATATCCGTAGTATCTAAAGTTAACCAACGGTTA
>JBILUY010000187.1:0-5051 GCA_044370735.1 Crocinitomicaceae bacterium
TTAATTCAGCTATCTCCCAATCAGTTTCATTGTCTATATCTTGACAATCTGTTTCTTTCACTTCAATGATTGTCGAATTATCGGTATATAATTTTTGCTCTTTTAATAGATCTGATATTTTTATCCAATATAATTGTCCACAATCATGAAAAGTGGGTTCAAGGTCTTGTGATCTAACATTTATATTCTCAGGATAGAGCATTTGTATTTTTTCATTTCTATAAACTAATGAACGTTGGATTGGAAATGAAAATTTTGTTGCTGTAAATATAGATTTATAGTTTTTTAGTAAATCAAATCCATTTTTAATAAGAGCAGAACTTACAAAGGGAGCGGTAGGATATATACAACACAAATTTTCATATGTAATTCCTTTTTCTTTAAGTTTTTCAACTACTTCAATTAATACATCTACAGTAGTAGAATAATCATCTGAATTTTTTTTACTTCTATAAAATGGGACAGTTGCTCCATATTTGATAGCAATCTCAGCTATTTCTTCATCATCCGTTGAAACAATAATTTCATCAAAGATTTTAGATTCAATAGCTGCTTTTATTGAATATGCTATTATTGGTTTTCCTAGAAATGATTTAATGTTTTTTCTTGGTATTCTTTTACTACCTCCACGAGCTGGGATTATACAAATATTACTCATTATAAAAAGTATCTATTTCTTTTATTATATAATTTAAATCAGAGTTAGTTAATTCAGGATACATTGGAAGAGAAATGCAGTACTTATAATAATTTTCGGCTTCAGGTAAATCACCTTTTTTCCATCCTTTTGATTTATAATAAGGCATCAAATGTACTGGTATATAGTGTATTTGGCAAAATATATTTTTAGATTTTAAATAATTGTATAATTCTAATCTGTTTTTCACTTGAATGACATATAAATGATATGCATGTGTTTCAAAATTAATCGGTTGGTGTAGTATGTAGTTTTTAGATTTAAAGTGATTATAATACAATGAAGCTATTTCTCTTCTTCGAGATAAACCCATTGGCGCTCTTTTTAATTGTGAAACTCCTAATGCTGCTTGAATGTCGGTTAATCTATAGTTATAACCTAATTCTTGCATTTCCATGTACCATCCTGGATATTCTTTTATCCCTTCAGATTCTTCAATCGTATTTTTATACTCTTTACTATCTCGTGTTATTCCGTGAGACCTTAATTTTTCTATTTTGTCAGCTAAAATTTTATTCTTTGTTGTTATCATTCCCCCTTCTCCGCATGCAATATGTTTAACAGGATGAAACGAAAAAACAGTTAAATCTGCATAAACTCCATTTCCTGCCTTTTGAATTTGTTGATTTGAATCCAAGAAATATCCTCCAGGAGAATGACAAGCATCTGAAATTATAAATAGATTATACTGTATAGCTAATTGTTTGAATTTTTCTAAATCAACACATTTTCCAGCAAAATCTACTAATACAAGTCCTTTAATTTCTTTCTTATTATCTTGATCAAGAATTGATTTTACAGATTCATAATCAATCAAATAAGTTTCAGGATCTATATCTGCAAAAACTACTTCTCCTCCGCAGTATTCTATGCAATTTGCAGACGCAGAGAAGGTGATAGGTGTAGTAATTACTTTATCACCTTTTTTCAAATCTAAAGCTAAGATTGACAAATGTAATGCTGCAGTTCCATTTGAGACAGCGATTGCAAAATCAACATCAACATACTTCGAAAAGGCTTTTTCAAATTCTTTTATTTTCGGACCTTGAGTTAAATAGTCAGATTTAAGAGTGTTAACCACTTCTAATATATCTGCATCTGTAATATTTTGTTTACCGTAAGGTATAATTTTGTTCATTCTTAATACTCAAATTTAGGGTCAACGAATTGTTTTATTTTTTCTCGAAGAGTTTCTATTGTTTCCCACTCTTTGTTATTTAATGAATTGTATGAAAAACCTTCCTCTACTTTTGTGGCGTTAAAGTTTTTCTTAAATTCTTCAATATCCCAATTAGGAGTTTGTGGAATTATAACGTAATATTTCCCCAAATCATAGGTGAAAAATGAGTCTGATGAAGATATCATTTCTTCGTGAATTTTTTCACCTGGACGAATTCCAATAATTTTTTTCTCACAATTTGGGCCTATTGCTTCTGCAACATCTGTAATTTTGTATGAAGGTATTTTTGGAACGAAAATTTCACCTCCCCAAGCATTCATTAATGCATGCATAACCATTTCAACACCTCCAATTAATGAAATATTGAACCTAGTCATTGTTTCAACTGTAATCGGTAAGATGTTATCAATCGATTTTCTATTTAAAAAGAAAGGGATTACAGATCCATTTGAACCCATAACATTTCCATATCTAACAACTGAGAATTTTATTTCTTTACTTCCTTTAAAGTTATTAGCTGCAACAAATAATTTATCCGATGTTAGTTTAGTTGCTCCATAGAGATTTATTGGAGCACAAGCTTTATCTGTAGACAAGGCAACGACATGTTTTACTTTCGTGTTTAAACAGGCTCTAATTAGGTTTTCAGCACCACCAACATTCGTTTTTACGCATTCATCTGGGTTATATTCGGCAATATGTACATGTTTCATCGCTGCTGCATGAATCACGTAGTCAACTCCTTCCAAAGCACGTATAAGTCTATCATAATCTCTTATGTCCCCAATAAAATATCTCATTTGTGGATAAATATGTTCTGGGAACTCTTGCGCCATAGCAAATTGTTTTTGCTCATCTCTAGAGAAAATAATTATTTTTTTTAGTTCCTTGTGATGTTCTAGTAAGTAACTCGTAAGGGCTTTTCCTAAGGAACCAGTTCCTCCAGTTATAAGAATAGTTTTGTTTTCTAACATAATTAATCAATTAATGTCCAATCAAATTTGGGTCTTAAAAGTGATTTTTCAAATGAAAAATAAGAGTCGTTATTATAATATTCAAAAGTAGTTTTAAAAGAAAGACAATTATTTAAAATAACATGCTCATTTTTTTTATTTATCAATTGAATAGTAATACCATATTTGTTGGTTCCAAATAGGTTTGAAGGTATTTTACAAGTTACATTATAAGTACCTTGTTCTAATTTTTTGTTTTTAAATATTTCAACAAAATCCTCACTATCACCTGATTGACTGGTGATAATTTTTCTGTTTTCTTCATCGAGGATTTCGGTAACCAAAGCAAAATCAAAAATAGGTTCTAAAATTTCAAAATTAATAGAAACGTGGATTTCTTCTCCTGTAAAAAAATGATTTTTGACTTCGTTTCTAGAGTTATGAATTGCAATTTTATTTATGATAAATGTTGGATTAGATTTGTTATATAAGCCTT
Organism: Crocinitomicaceae bacterium; assembly: GCA_044370735.1. Classification (GTDB taxonomy): domain Bacteria; phylum Bacteroidota; class Bacteroidia; order Flavobacteriales_D; family Crocinitomicaceae; genus CANHVK01. The sequence continues at coordinate 3,327 of JBILUY010000187.1, forward strand.
CAATAAGTTGATTTATATCTTCTTTATTAAGAATAGATTGATCTTCTTTATTTCCGCCTTTTAGTACATAGTCGTTGATCACGTCATTTATATTTCCAATCGATTTAAGTGTGCCGTTTTCTAATAATATACCATTGTTACATAAATCTTTTACACTTGACATTATATGACTAACAAAAACAACTGTTCTACCTGATTGAGAAACATCTTTCATCTTGCCAAGGCATTTTTCTTGAAATTCAGTATCTCCTACGGCTAAAACTTCGTCAATTATTAAAATTTCATTTTCTAAATGCGCAGCAACAGCAAAAGCTAAACGAACGTACATTCCAGATGAATATCTTTTTACAGGTGTATCAACATATTTTTCAATACCAGCAAATTGGATAATCTCATCTAGTTTGTTTTTTATTTCACTCTTTTTCATTCCTAAAATTGCACCATTCAAAAAAATATTTTCTTTTCCTGTTAATTCGGGATGAAATCCTGTTCCAACTTCAAGTAATGATGCAACTCGCCCTTTTATTTTTATCTCTCCTTGTGTGGGAGAAGTAACTTTTGATAATATTTTTAATAAAGTTGATTTTCCGGCTCCATTTCTTCCAATAATTCCTATTACATCTCCTTTATTAACCTCGAAATTAATATCTTTTAGTGACCATACATAGTTAGATTCTGATTTAATCGTGCGATCATTTTCAACTCCTTCAAATAAGTATGGATTTTTCTTTCCCGCTATTTTAGCAAATAGTTTTTTGGTGTCTTCGATGAAAGCTTTGTTGTTAACATAGCCTAATCTGTATTGTTTTGATAAATTTTTAACACTTATTGCAACGCTCATTCCCAGAAATTAAATTGTGTCCATGAAATTTTTCTCTGTTTTATTAAAAAGTATTATACCAATTAATAAAACTAAAATCATTGTAATACCACTGTATATTAAGCCATAAATATTTATTTCTCCATGTCCAGTGAAAGCGAATCTAAAGGCCTCAATTAAATGTGCCATTGGATTAAATTTTAAGTATTCTTTGAAAAGTTTAGCCTTAGATAAAGGGTACATAATTGGACTCATGAACATTAACAATGTTATAAATACACCCACAAATTGATTTAAATCACGATATTTAGTTGTCAATGATGAAACTATAATACCTCCACCTAGTGCTAAACCACCAACAACTAAGATGTAAATTGGAGTTAAGACAATCGACCAATGTATATTTATTAACCCTGGTGAAGTATATTTATAGTAAATTAAAAAACCTAAAAAAGTTAACATTTGCATTGTAAACTTAAGTAGGTTTGAAATTATTAATGAAATAGGAGAGACTAATCGAGGGAAATACACTTTCCCGAATATACCTGAGTTTGACAAAAAAGTTGATGACGTACCATTAAAGCTCGATTGGAAGTAATTCCATAAAGTAGTGCCGGCCAAATAAAATAATGGAGCAGGTAAATCATCAGTAGATAAGTTTGCAATTCCTTTGAATAAAAAAGTATAAGTAAAAACGGTAAACAATGGTCCTATTAAGAACCATATAGGACCCAATACGGTTTGTTTATAAATCGCAATTAAATCTCTTCTAACAAATAAGACTATTAAATCTTTATAATCCCATACTTCTTTCAAATTTAAATTAAACCATTTGTGTTTAGGGGTTATGATTGTTGTCCAATTGTTTAGTGAATTATTCATAAATGAATTGAAATTATTTCAAA
>JBILUY010000055.1:0-13562 GCA_044370735.1 Crocinitomicaceae bacterium
AATATTGATAATGAAACTTTCTTAAGTTTTAAAAACAAAAGTGTAATTTGATTTCAAATTACACTTTTGTTTGAATTTTTTTAGCTGTAAGGTGAAGATATAAAATCACCATCTGTAGTGCTACCAATATCAAGATGTTGGGTGATATTGATTTGTTGTGAAATAATAATAGGTTTAACCCATTCACTTTTTTGTGTTTCGTTCATTTTTATTTTTTTTCAAAAATATAAAATTATTTTAAGTCTCCCCAGAATCTTAAAAAATGTCTTTTTTGATCGTCATTGACAAAATGATTTCTACCATGAAGAGTTTTGTAGTTATTAATTAAAATTAAATCACCCTTTTCGAGTTTATAATTAATATTATTCATTAATTTGAAGCAACATAAATCAATAAAATTCAGTGTTTTTATTTCATTTTCAGATAATTTGTCTGTAATTGAACCTCTAAAATAATTTATTCTGAATAGTTCATTATTCTTATCGAATTCTAGAATTGGTTTTCGTACATTATTAATATTTTCAAATGATTTTGCTGAACGAATATTAAATTCCATTTTACTGATGTTATCAAAAAAAAAGTTATTTTCTTTTAATTCAACAATTAATTGATTTCCATCAATAACGATACTTTCTCCGCCTTTTGTTGCTGGTTGTAAGCAAGATAATCCAATTATTTCAGGCGGTTTTGGCAAGTAAATTCCATCTGTGTGAAATTGAAATCCAACATTACTATTTGCATAATTATTTTGTTGATCCGTTTTATTATTGAATTTTACATTAATAATTTTACTTCTATTGGAATTTTGTTCTACAATTTTGAATAAATATGAAAATAATTCGAAATGAAATTTTTTTAAATTTTCATGATTATCCGTATTGAGCTTTAAAATTAAATAGAGGTCAGTTTGGAAAAAAGTATAAATTTTTTGTTTTAAAATCTCTAGTTGTGAATTAAAATCAGCTTTATTTGGCTTTAAAAAATTCAAATATATTTCAGAAATATCTATAATATTTTTCATTTTATTTTTTTGAATTAAAGTTTAACAAATACATTCCAACAGAAAAAGCTCTAATCAGATTCGAAGTTTTATTCAGATTTTCATTTGAATATGGTTTTGATTTTATTTCAAATAAAATTCTTTTCATTTTATCTACATTTAAATATTGTTTGATTAAATTACTGGATTCAAATTCGTTTGTTAAATTTTCAAAAAATGGCATTTCTGAAATTAATTTAGAAACTTTATCAACTCCTTGTAATCCCCTTGTTTTATTTTGTATTATTGATTGAGGTAATTTTCCATGCATAGCATGTCTAATCAATTTTCGATTAGTTGTTTTATCAGAATAATAGGATGTTGGTAATCCTAATAAAAATTTATTTAATCTGTAATCTGTTGAGGGATCATAAATATTTATTCCGAAAAAGTAAGCGTTTTCTTGCCATTGTCTGCCGATGATAGGGTTATAGGGTTTTATTATTTTTATTCTTGCATTTAAATCTTTACTAGAATGGTATTTCTTATCTAAATAAAAATTTAATTCTGATTTTAGGTTAAGGTCTTTAGCAAATGATTTATTTATGAATGAATTACAAATTATTTTTTCATAGTATTCATTTTTTTTATTTTTTAAATAAAAAATGTTCATTAATTCTCGAACTAGATTGCTCTTTTGAAAACCTTTCCAAGAAATTGTTCCATTCCCGTTTTGTCCAATTATAAGATTTCTAATATTGTTTTCATTTAGAAAATCCAACATATCATAGATCCAAAATATATTTGAAGATGCATGTATTGGAGATTTTTGTATAAAATGAGAAAGTTTAATTGACTGTTCAATGTTATATTTTTTCCCGTCAAGAATTTTATGGTTTACATTTTCATGCATCAAAGCTACTTTTTTTGCAGAATCACTCTCATTTAAAATTCTATTTTGAATGTTATAATGTTGGTAGTCAAAAGAAGGGGCAGATGTTAAAGCAATTATTTTTTCGTTCTTTAAATTAAGATATTCTGCAGCAACTGTGGTGATGGAACTCGAATCTAATCCTCCGCTTAAAGTAGAACCGTTTAAATTTTTACTTAATCTATTTGTTACCGCATTTTTAAATAAAAAGTTGAATTCTTCTAAACTTTCTTCGAATGAAACGTACTGATTATCTATTTCTTCAATATTCCAATATTTCGTTATTGCAATATTTAGATCTTGATCAATTTTTAAATAATGTCCAGGAGAGAGACTCTGAAGTTCTTCAAATATATTATTTTCTTTATCAGAAATAATACTGCTTAGTAAAAATAAAATTTGCTTATTGTTTATTTTTTTTTGAAATGAACTAATTGAATTTATTCCTGAAATTGAAGTGCAAAAATGAAAGCTTTTTGTTGTTTTAAAAAAATAAAGACCTGTTATTCCAAAATGATCTCGTGCAATAAACAATTCATTTTTATTGCAATCCCATATTGCAAATACCCAATCACCATAGATATAATTTACACATTTCTCACCCCATTTTTCAAAAGCTTTGCAAATTAAAATTGCATCGTTAAATGTTTCTATATCATAGTTTTGAATTCCAATTTTTTTCGCTAAAGAATTTCGATCATCTAATCTAATTGAACCAGAAATTGTGAAATTTTTATAATGGTAAATTTTATCAGCATGAAAGTCTTCTGTTTTTGCAAGACGATTAATCATTCCTAACGAACAATCTTCCATGTCTTCAATATGAATTTTTGTCAATTGAAAATGTTTACAACCTTCTAATGACTCATTAAATTCCTTTTTTTTCTCAAAATGGTTCTTGTTTAATGTACCTAATATTATATTTTGCATTTACTTTTTATTAATAACTCATGCTCACAATTTGTCTCACATCTGCAGGTGTTAAACTTCTATGTTCGCCAATACCTACTAATCCTCTTTCAGTAAATCGAGCTTCAATTCGTTCAGCTGTACCGAGATAATTATCCGTATAAGCAGATAAGCGAGTAGGGATGCCAAGTTTATGGAAAAACTGTTCGAATTGTTGAATACAAGCTGTCGCTTTTTCTTCAACAGAACCAGTGTGAATACCAAAAACACGTTCAGCACATTGAGCTAATTTTGCTTTTTTAGTTTCAAAATTGTAGCGGTAATGACTTGGACAAATAATAGCTAAAGTTCTTGCGTGATCAATACCAAAGAAAACCGTTAATTCGTGTCCCATTGCATGAATTGCCCAATCGGTTGGGACCCCTTTTTGAATTAATCCGTTTAATGCCATCGTACAAGACCACATAAAGTTCGCAGCCGTTTCGTAGTGATAAGGATTTTCAATGATGATAGGACCAACTTCAATCAGTGTTTGCAAGATGCTTTCAGCAAAACGATCTTGTAAAGAAGCACCTATTGGATAGGTCATATATTGTTCAAGTACGTGTGTAAAAGCGTCAGTCACTCCGTTGGCTAGCTGTTTTTTAGGTATTGATTGAATGACTTTTGGGTCCAAAATCGAAAATTGAGGAAATAATCCTGGACCACCCATTCCTAATTTTTGGTCTGTACTTCTTCGTGAAATAACTGCGCCCGAATTCATTTCAGAACCTGTTGCAGGTAATGTTAATACAGTACCAAAAGGTAAACCAACATCTGTTCTATTGCCTTTTTGAAGAATATCCCAAGGGTCTGAACCTTCGTATAATGCAGCAGAAGATAAAAATTTAGTTCCATCAATGACTGAACCACCACCAACAGCTAGTAAAAAAGTGATGTTTTGTTCTTTAATTATTTTCAAAGCCTCCACTAAAACTTCATATTCTGGATTGGCAGGAATACCTCCGAATTCGATTACTTCATAACCAATTAAAGCTTCTTTTACTTCCTCGTAAATGCCGTTTTGTTTGATACTTCCTCCACCAAATAAAAGTAGAATTTTAGCGTTTGAGGGTATTTCTTTATTTAATTGACTAATAGTTTCTTTGCCAAAAATAATTTTTGTAGGGTTTTTGAATTCGAAGTTTAGCATCTGATTAGTTGTTTATTTAAAAGTATCGATTTAAAAATAAGATTGAATTTAAAATTTTATATCGTAATTATGAATAAAAATTTAAATTGACACTATTTTTATACAAATTGAACAATGAAAATAAGTTATTGTTTTATTTTTTAAGCTAACTAAATTGAATTAAAAATGAAAAAAATTATTATTTGTATTGCCTTATCTTTTGTTGTTAATGGCTATTCACAAATTCAATTCCCGAAAGCAAGTCCTCAAGGGAAAATCGAACAACGTATTGGTGTGACTGATGTTTCAGTAAGCTATTCTAGACCAAGTGTTAAGGGGAGAACCGTTTTCGGAAATGTTGTCCCATTGGATAAAATTTGGAGAACAGGTGCAAATGAAAATACAATTATTAAAACTAGTGATGATTTAATTTTTGGTAAAGACACGTTGAAAAAAGGGACGTATGCAATTTATACTAAACCAAGTAAAGACACTTGGGAACTTTATTTTTACAAAGACACATTAAATTGGGGTGAACCAAGAAATTGGGATGAAACAAAAGTTGCGTTAAAAACCCAAGCGAATGTTAAGAATTTGACGGATGCTTATGAGGCTTTTACAATTGATATTCAACAAGTAGATGTAAATAATGGTCAATTAATTTTGGCTTGGGACAAAACAAAAGTGGTTTTTCCTTTTCAAGTAAACACACGTAAAAAAGTAATTGTTGGTATTGATAAGTTGATGGCAGGACCAACTGCTGGTGAATATTTTAATGCAGGTAGTTATTATTACAAAGAAAAAATTGATTTAAAGAAAGCATTAGATTGGGTGTCAAAAGCAATTGAGATGCAAGGTGAAGATGCTTATTGGATGTTGAGAACGAAATCATTGATCCAAGCAGAACTTGGAGATTATAAAGGAGCGATTGCAACAGCAAAAAAAGCACTTTTAGCAAGTGAAAAAGCTAAAAATCAAGCGAATATCGACTTGAATAAAGCTTCAATTGAAGAATGGAGTAAAAAATAATTTAAACAATTAATTCTCCGTTCAAATCAGTAGTTAAAATTTCACTCATATAATCGAAGAATGGGCGCATTGCTTTGAAAGTCTCAAAAAGTGTTTCTAGGTAATTGTCGCTCATTACTTCTTTATCGGTAAGTTTTTTGGAGATTAAAAACTGTTTGTAGTTTATTAAATCTATTGCTGGGTGATTTTTATCAAATCCTTTCGGTGCTGATTTTAATTTTTCACCTTGAAGTTCACCGAAATGAAAAGTAAATTCTTTTGATGCTAAAATTGCTCGTAGCGGTTCTGGATCAGCTGCAATTTGCTCACGAATATGTTTTAAATCTTCAGGACTTGGTGACCAAAAACCTCCCCCAACAAAACAATTTCCCGGTTCAATGTGGAAATAATAACCTCCACGTAAGTATTTCGTTGCGCGCGACATGTGTCCTCCGATATTAATTTTATAAGGGGATTTATCTTTTGAGAAACGAACATCTTTGTAAATTCTGAAAATAGATTTTTTTCCGGAAGGGGTTTCAATGCTATCCACTGTTTGCATTTTATCTATCAATGCATCTGCAAAAGAGACTACTAATTCGTGTTGGTCTTGGTAACGTTTTTTATTTTCAGCGAACCATTCGCGATTGTTATTGTTTTTAATATCAGTAAGAAATTCAAAAACGGAAGCAGGGATAGAAGTTTGCATTTTAATTTTTGATTTGAAATTACATATTTTTTAATATTTCTATAATATTCAAGCATGATTATTTCGAAACTTTTTAGTGAAATTTAGCGTAAACAAAGGTTTACACCTATACTAGTATATGAATTTTAAATACGTATATATATTATTTTTTTTCATAAACGTTTGTGGTTTAGCTCAAAACAATAGAGTTACGAGTGTAATCATACAAAAGGTTGATTCAACTTTTAAAAGTGAATTACTCAAAACACAAACTAAAGAAACTGATTATGATTCAAAATTATTTTTGCAACAACTCACTAATTTAGACATTTCACCTCAATCCAATAACATACTCTATCAACTGAATTTAGCAAAGCAGAAAGAGTTAAGATCGAATTTGGGGCTAAAATTGAATTCTACTTATTTAACTAATTATGGAACTAATATCTTCAATCTTGAAGATAATCTTATTATGCAAGCTCGTTTGCAAGTTGGGTTAGAGTTAGATTTATTGAAAGGTGGGTACATTGAAAATAGAACTAAAGCAAATGCATTAGATTATCAATCTAAAATTGATAATCATCAATTGACATCATCATCATATAAATACACTTATTTAAAGCAATTTAATTCTTTGATTTATCTATTCAATAAACAAAAAATCGACTTATTAAATCGTAGATTACTTTTATTAGAGACTCTTTCGAAAAACGAAAATGCATTGTTTCATAAAAGATTGTTAAAAAAAGAAGATATACTTGAAACACAACAGCGCTATAACCAAGTTCAGGCACTGACACATATTTATGCTCCCTACAATAAAAGTATGGACTCTGTGTTGGGTAAAGGATTTACAATACAGCAAGTTTCTGGATTTGATTTAAATGAATCCTTGATATTGAATTCAATTAAAAATGATATTTCAGACGACTCGTTGAAGTATTGGGTGTCAAAACTTGTTAATTCTCAAGATCGTTGGTATAATCAACTACAAATTGGAGCTTTTGGAAGGTATAATTACTATGATATGGTAGGTACAACACCAGACCGTGGATTTTATTCTGTTGGGGTTAACGCTTCATTGCCTATATTATCCGGTTTTTATCAAAGTCAGAAAAGAAAACCAATCGAAATAGAGGCAAAACTAGAGTCAATTCAAAAAACACGGGATTTTCAAACGGAAGAATTATTGAACGATATTTATGAGTTTCGATATAAACTTCATCAGTTTATTACGTTCACTTACAAAAAGCAAGTTTTCGAGGAGCAAGTTCGTTTAGAAGATGTTAAACGATCGTTAGGAAGTAGTTATTACAGTCCATTAAAAGCGGTTAAAAACATAGATGATGTGTTAGCTATTGAAATGGAATTATTAGAATTAAAACAAAATTTATATTTAAAGCTGTTACGTATTCATGAAAAAGTTCCTCATCTTCCTTTAGATTCGCTGGTTAAACCGATTAATATGGAGCAACTTTTAGAAAAACAAACAGAATTGAACAAATCGATTTATGTTTGGACTTCTATTTTTGAGCAACAAGAAGCATCTTACATTTTTCAATATTTGAAATACCATCAATTTGAAAAAGTAATGATCGCATTTCAACGAGATGATGCTGCTTTATCCAAAAAAATCAAAGTGATGCAGTTACTTAAAGAGGAGCAGAAACAGATAGCTTTGATGATTGGTAATAATAATTTGCTTTTTGAAAGTAATCTTCCAAAATGGTTTGATGGTGTTTTGGTAAATTATGCCAAAGTAGGAATTGATGAAGTTCATTTGGATGTAGAGCCACAAGCATTAAAAGAATGGAAAGATCAAAAAGAATTGCTACTTCAAAAATATATCAACTTACTAGAGCAAACTAAAAAATATTGTGATGAAAAAGGTATGAAATTATCTGTTTCGATACCACTTCATTATCCATCAGAAGTAATGGAGAAAATATTTAATTTAACTGATGAGGTGCATTTTATGTGTTATGAAAATGTAAATATTGATTATTTGGTTCGTAAGTTGTCTGCTTATCAGGGGTATAAAGATAAAGTTAGTATTGCTATCAGAACAGAAGATTTTAAATCTAGAAAAGAAATGGAAGATTTTGGATTGTTATTGAAGCAAATGACAGGAATAGAAAAAATTACTTTTCATGATTTGAAAAGATTAATTGGGTTGGATAGTAAGGAATTGAAGAGATGAAAAATATATATTTTAAACGTAAAGACAGTGTTTTAAGGTCTTTACAAGAAGAGAAAAAGAAAAAGCCAGTTAGAAAAATAAATTGGGATAGAGTAATTTATTTTATTCTTTTAAGCATTTTTTTATTTTTTGTTGGGCGATACGCATTTATGAAAATTTATTATGTAAAAGCGGATGGCCAAATTTTGTTTAAAAACTTGAATATTCAGAATTTAGATGATTGTAGAATTACAAAATTTGTTGTTTCTGAAGGAAATTATGTTCACAAAGGAGATACACTTTTTTATTTTATAAACGATGAGGATGGGGATCAAGAAGGAAATGCATCGGCACAAATCTCCTTTGCTGGAAAAACGAAAACTGATTGGCAAGATAAAGCCATAATTGAACTAGAGGCAGATTTAGATATTTTGAAAAAAGAATTAAGAATTAAACGAAAGCAAGCTTCTAAATTGGAGGCTGAATTAATTCAAATTCAACAAGAAGTTCTCTTGGAAGTTCTTCCGAAATCTTCACTATACCAAAAACAGTCTGAATTAGATAAGGTAAACAGTGAGATTGATGGATTGCTTGAAGAACGAACAATTTTAAATGAAAAATTAGCTAAAATTAAATCTAGCGAACGTAATTTGGGTGAATTCAATGGAAGTGGACTTGGTTCTGGCTCCGGTGATGAAAATCAGTTACAACCATTTATTTCTCCCATGGAGGGGATTATAACGAAGATTTTTAAAGAAAATCAAGAGGTTGCTTTAAAGTCTGAAGTGATCATGTATATTCAAAAAAGTGAGAATGTATTTATCAAAGCCTTCTTTGAACAGGAAGATTTAAAATATTTAAAAAATAGAAATAAAGTTGAAATTGAATTTCCAGACGGAACGGAATGTTATGGTCGAATAACTCGTTTTTATTATTCAACATATCGTTTGCCAGAAGAGTTTCAAAAAAAATATGAACCGACAACTCGTTCTTTATCTGTGGATATTGTTCCATTAAATAGGCAAGAATTTTTAAAATGGCAGAAATTTTATAAGTTGGGGGTAATCGTAAGAAAAGTTAGATTTTAATGAGTGATTCAAAAGAACATATTGCATTAGCACCAGATGGCGCAGGCGTTGTAAACTATAAAGGACATAGTTTTTTTACTTTATATCCAAATTCTGGTAAGAAAATTGAAGAGTTGTTAGAATATTCTGCTATTCTGATACATGCTGCTCATAGTCAATTTGCGAGTTTTACAATTCAGAAATTACGTGCATTCAATGATCCTAGAATGTATTTAAAACCTATTTTCTTTTTACAACCTTCCATAGATAGTGGTAGTTATATTAATATTTTAGTCGATGGTAGTGTATTTAATTTAAATCAATTAGATTCAATTATTCCTCGTGTTGAAGATATACAAACGAAAATAAACCAAATTAAACCATTCGAACCAAATTCATATGAAAGTTTGATGGTTTTGAAATTATTGCAATTTGCATTCACTCGAAGCCGTAAAAATATTGATCCAATACCATACAACTTCTCTGGAATAAATTACGCATATCCCGGATTGTCTGCAAATTTTGAACATGTGGAGGAACATAAAGTTTTTGACATTTTAAGCGTTGCTGAAAAAGAAGGGTTGATAAAAGGAGATTTTTATGATAAAACACATTACTGTAACCAATGTAATCATGGCGCTTTAAATTACCGTTCAGTTTGTCCAAAATGTAATAGTTCACATTCTATTACAGAAGAGATTATTCATCATTTTCCTTGTGGTAATGTCGGACCAATGTCTGATTATAAAAACTCAATTGATGATAGTTTGAATTGTCCGAAATGTAATAAAACGTTAAAACATATAGGTGTAGATTATGATAAACCTTCAGTGTTACATTTCTGTCAAAAGTGTGCACATAAGTTTCAAGATTTTGATGTGAAAGCGAAATGTTTATACTGTGAGTATGACAATAATTTAGAGGTTTTAATCGAAAAAGAAATTTTAAAATATACAATAACGAATAAGGGTGAAAATGCTGCGATATTCGGTTATGATGTAACGGTTAGAGAAATTGAGGAAATTCCCGGTTCTGTTACTTTTGAGTTTTTTAGTACGATGACTAAATTCGAAATTGAACGAATGAAAGTCGCTAGTCATACTGGAAATATCGCTGCGATTCATATTAAAGACTCTAATATTTTATTATCAAAAGTTGGTAAGGACAGAAGTAGGGTTCTTTTAACTGAAATTGTAGAAGTAATAAGAAGATATATAAGACCTTATGATATTATTGCTTTCAAAAGTGCCTCAGTGATTGTCTTATCAATGAATGATATTTCTATTGAAAATGCTACAATTATGTTGATGGAAATAGTCGATTTATTAAAGAAATTATTACAAGATAATGTACAAGAATTTGAAATTAAGATCGAAAACAAAATACAACCATTAACTGTAAAAATTCCTGCTAAAAATCAATTGGATGATTTACTTTCTCAACATCATTAATGGAAATCTACATAGACAACTTTCTTAATTTTATTAATTCCTTAAATGCGAGTAAATTTCTTCGTATTTTTTGGTTTTTTGTTGTTTTTGAATTGTTTCGATATGTAATTCTAGATTTTTTCTTTTTGATGCTGCATAAGGTTATTAAAAAGGTAAATTACAAAAAAAGAAGAGATGCTTTTGAAAGATTGAGGTTTGAAGAACCTTTAGTTTCTATTATTATTCCTGGTAAAAATGAAGGTGCTCATCTTTATAAATTGATGCATTCTCTAAAAAATCAGACGTACAAAAATTACGAGGTAATTGTTGTCGATGATGGATCAGATGATGATACTCCTATTATTGGACGAAATTTACAAAAACAAGGGTTGATTGATGTTTTTTTACGAAATGATATTAGAGGAGGAAAAGCATCTGCGGCAAATTTAGCACTACGTTTTGCTCGAGGAAAATTTATCGTTCATTTAGATGCAGATTGTAGTTTTGATTATGATGCGATTGAAAATATATTAATTCCCTTTTATGAAGACGAACGTGTAGGGGCAGTAGGAGGGAATGTTATGGCTCGAAATTATAAAGAGTCTTTAGCTACCACATTACAAACTCTAGAATATTATGATACCATAGCAGTAGGACGAACAATCTCAAGTTATTTAGGTATTTATCGCATTATTTCAGGTGCATTTGGAGCATTTAGAAAAGATGTAATTGATGAGATTAAAGGGTGGGATATTGGTCCAGGATTAGATGGGGATATCACGGTGAAAGTAAGGAAAGCAGGATACAAAATTAAGTTTGCAAATGATGCTGTATGTCTAACAAATGTTCCAAATACATTTAAAAAATTAGTCAAACAACGAATGCGATGGGACAAGTCTTTAGTTCGTTTTCGAATTAGAAAACACAGAGATGTTTTTTATCCAAATAAGGCTTTTAACTGGTCAAATTTTCTATCCTTTGCTGAAAATGTTACGTATGGTTTTTTATTGAATTTTAAATGGTTGTTTTATATTATTGATATGCTATACAATCATTTATCGCAAGTTCAATTCATTATTTTGACCAATTTCTTTTTATATGTAGGAATGAATTACTTCAAATACATTGTTTTTTCCTTGTTTAGAGAACGTAAAAATGCACCTATGTATTATTTCTTACCCTATATACCGTGTATGGTGATTTATTTTGGTTACTTTCTTAGATCAGTACGTTTGGTAGCACATTCAAGCGAATTGTTTTTTAAGGCTTCCTATAAAGATCCATGGAATCCATATAAGACTTCTAAACACGCGAAAGAGTTGGGGTTGTAGCGGTTTAATTTTTAGCAATTTTTCCCTTTTTTACAACTTCTCCATTCACATAAATACGATAAAAGTAAATTCCTTGGTTAAATTTCTCTATGGAAATCGGTAATTTGTATTCGCCTAATTCAAATCTTTTATCATACGGTATGATTATAGCCCTACCCTGATGATCATAAATTTCAAATTTGATATCAGCATCATTAACTAATTCAATATGAAATGAAAAAGTTTCATTTACAGGGTTTGGATAAATATCAATATTTCTAAAGGTATAATTCTCAATGTATTCAAAATCAGTGTAAGATTCTTTAAATTCTGTATTGAAAATAATTAAATCTGTTGTTTCCCAATTTGCACTCTGATAAGTTATAGTGTCATTTTGATTGTTCAATAGAATAATTTTTTTTGCATATTGTCCATCGTGTATTATAAAACTACTATAGTTTGGTAGAGAATCACTTTCGATTTTAACGATTACGGTGCTATCAGAATTTACAAATTGATTAAATACTAATTGTTCTCTATTTTTCCAGAAATAACCATATTCATCAAATGGAATAATTGCCACATTAGAAGTTAAATTTTTTGTAAAGTTTTGTTGAGCAATTATTTTCCAAGGTCTATTGGGGTGTATTAATAAAACAACGGGTGTTTCATTTTCCTGATAGCGTTTTTGAACATCGGTCCATATAGCAACTTTTTGATTATAATTTTCTTCTGAAATTCGTTCTTCCATAAAAACATCAGAAATCGTATTCGGTATTTCATAAATATGGCTTTCTTCAGCATTCATTGATAGATTTAAATGTCCTTGAAAAGGATAACCTGTTAAAACATTATTTGCACTGTGACTAGAGTTAAAAGTATAATTAGAATTTTCTAAAGCTTCTAATATTCCTTTGTTGTAAGCAAGATAGCCTGCTCGAAAGGATTTGACATTTGCACCCGCATAGGTATCCAATAAAGATTTGGATACTTTTGTTTCACCACATACAAACACATTATTTGAAACCTTTCCATCGTAAAAAGGTTTGTAATTTTCGTGATTTAAACTTTCACAATCGCCAATAGTCACAATAGAAGAGTTGTCAAAATCAGGTGTGTGACTAACAGAGTGACTTGCAACTTCATGTTTTTTTGATAAAACAGATTTAATTTCATTGGTGTAACCATCCCAAAAATTTTTAGCGACAGAATCGTGCATGTAGTGGGTAGTAACAAAATAACTTGTTCTTATATTATTTTCATATTCATAACTTGAAAAGTCAGTCATGATATCTTTAATTGCAGAAGTAGCATCTACATCGTGCGTAATAATTAATAATGATTTAGAATTATTTATACTAGTATGTTTATGGGTAGCAAAAGGAACATGCTTTCTGTAGATCCCTCTAATGAAATGATATAAAACATCTGAACCCGGTTCAAAACCATTAGAGTATGTTCTATTTGCTTTAAAATGTTTTAGTACCTGGTTTCGAAGTATAACATCTTCAAAATTAAAACCAAATAGGTAGGTGTACCCTTTACCGAATTGATTTATTACACCCGCATTTTCATTATTTTCAAATAGTAAAAAAGGTAATCCTGTAGATAGAGTAAAAGCTCTGGTTCCAAATAATTGAGTTGTATTACTGTCGGCTAGATATTGATGAAATTCATTACTATCATTTATTAAGTACGCTTCTTCAACTGTATTTTTAGTATTCCAAAATATTTCTTTTCTATTAGTTTTGAATTTATATCCACTTATTCCAAATAAATTGTATAGATCATCGTTTTTTAATTGACTACCAATTATTGTTCCACCTTTTTCAACAAAATCATACAGTAAAGCAACTTCGGCTTCGTTAAATTGATTTTCGGTTAAAGGCT
>JBILUY010000252.1:0-3583 GCA_044370735.1 Crocinitomicaceae bacterium
GATCTTAAAATTGAGTCAAAAAAAGTAGTTGTGTCATAGGGAATTCCTGCAACTTTTAAAGCGTGAAGAACTGAAAAAGTATTTGTTAATTTTATGCTTTTATCTTCTTTTTTTTCAGTGTTTTCAAAAACAATTATTTGATTTTTTATTTGACAGAATGAGTTTCCTGAAAATAGTATCAATAATAGAAATAATCGTAATTTAACCAACATTTGGTTTTCTTAATTTAAAATCAATTCAAATTTAATGGAAATTAATCATAGTTCTTTTTTCTTTCAATTTTTAATGTAACATTTGTGACTGACAATTGAAGGGGTGAATACCTACCTTTGAGTTATAAATTCCAACTTAAAAATTATGAGCACTTCATTTTCAGAAATCATAAAAAGTAATACACCAACTTTGGTAGATTTCTATGCAACTTGGTGTGGACCTTGTAAAACGATGTCTCCAATTTTGGAAGATTTCAAAAAGAAAATGGGAGATAAAGTGAAGGTAATCAAGATTGATGTCGATAAAAATCCAAAAGCTGCTTCTGTATATCAAGTGAGAGGAGTACCAACGTTGATTTTATTTAAAGGAGGTCAAATCAAATGGAGACAATCAGGGGTTGTAATGGCGAATGATTTAGTAAAAATAGTTCAGCAACACGCTTAAATTTAATATTATGTCACCAATAATATATTCAATGGCAAATAACAAATGTCCTCGTTGTCACCAAGGAGATGTATTTGTAAAAAGCCATGCATTTACATCCGGTTTTGATAAAATGCATGACCATTGTTCACATTGTAATTTAAAATACGAAAAAGAACCTGGTTTTTTCTATGGAGCAATGTATGTGAGTTATGCTATGATGGTAGCTGTTTTTGTTACACTTTGGGTATTAAACACATGGTTTTTTCATTTAGAAGCAGTACCATTTATCTTTTTAGTCTTACTAGGTATTTTAGGAATGATGTCAATGGTCTTTCGTGGCGCGCGTTTACTTTGGATGAATTTCTTTTTTAGATATAATCCAGAGATGGATAAGAGATGATTTTAAATAGTTGATTTTGAATGATTAATTGGTTTTTTTTAAGTTGTTTTCTTTCCACTTTCTACTTTCCACTTTTTTCTGATTTTTTACAACATTATTACACCTAGATATATAGGCATTCCTATTGTAATATTGAAAGGAAAAGTTACTGCTAAAGCCATTGGAAGATAAATACTCGGATTTGATTTCGGTACTGCTATTTTCATTGCAGCAGGAACAGCAATATATGAAGCACTTGCAGCAAGTACTGCTAGAATAAATTGATTACCAATTTCAGGTGTGACAAATTGACTTAAGTAAGCAATCACACATCCATTTATAAGTGGAATTACAATAGCGAAGGCAGTGGTAAACCAACCATTTTTAAAGAAATCACTTAACTTCTTACCACTTGTAATTCCCATATCTAATAAGAAGATTGCTAAAAACCCTTTGAATAAATCTGTTGTAAAAGGTTTGATACCTTCTGCAGCCTTCTCATTCGCTATTAATCCAATGATCAAACTACCGATAATTAATAAAACACT
This sequence comes from Crocinitomicaceae bacterium, assembly GCA_044370735.1. Taxonomy (GTDB): domain Bacteria; phylum Bacteroidota; class Bacteroidia; order Flavobacteriales_D; family Crocinitomicaceae; genus CANHVK01. The sequence continues at coordinate 1,567 of JBILUY010000252.1, forward strand.
TCCATTTGTAAATGAATGGATAATCAGATCTTTAATTTTGGTTGCGTGATTGTTTTCTTTACTAAACATTCTGATAAGTACTACACCCACAATAATTGCTGGAGATTCCATTAATGCCATAACGGCTACCATGTGTCCATCTGATTTTAATTTGTGAAATTCTAAAAAAGCTAATGCAGTAACAAATGTCACAGCGCTAACAGAACCATAGGCTGCTGCTATTGCTCCTGAATTTTCAATGCTTAATTTTCGTTTTAATAAAAAGAAAGTGTATAATGGAATTACGATGGCAAGTATTATTCCAAAAATCAAGGTCCAGATAATCTCCATTGAAAAGTGACTGTGTGCTAATTCTTGTCCTCCTTTAAATCCAATAGAAAATAGTAGGTATAAAGAAATAAATTTTGATGTAGAAGGAGGAATTTCTAAATCACTTTTCACTTTAACTGCAATAATACCTAATACAAAGAAAAGTAATGCAGGATTTGTTAAATTTTCGAATAAAAGATTTGAATTCATATTTATTTATTAACTAATGAGTGATTTCTATCAATAGTTTTAAAAATATAATTGATAGGGTCGTAGATTAATCCTTTAATCTTTATTTTTTTAGAATTTAAAATAGGCAGAAGTAAATTAGAATTTTGAATTGTATGTAATTGCTTATTGAGATTGAGTGTAATAAGACTAAATAGTTTTTTTTGAATTGAAGTTTCGTTTTTTATAAGATTATAATTTTCAATATACAGGTCTTCAAGGAATTTTTCGAATGAAAATCCATAGATAGGTTTTTGGGTAATAACAGAATTTGAAAATCGACAATTGATATCGCTAACTAAAACGATCTCGTTTATTGAATACTCTGTAATTGCTTTATAAATAACTTCAATATTCTCTAAAGTATAACCACCTGGAAAAGTCAAGAAATAGGAGGAATCCCCATATTTGTTTTTCAAAAAAATCTCTAAGTTTGAAAAAGGACAAATTATAAATAGTCGATTCATCATTTATTTTTTTTACAAAGTTTAGTTTAAAAAGTGAATAATTTTTATTTATATTTGAAATGAAAAATATAAAATATATTTATGAATTATACTTTAAGTCAATTACAGATATTTCTTAAAATAGCACAAACAAAAAGTATCACAAAAGCAGCTGAAGAATTACATTTAACTCAACCTGCTGTTTCTATTCAGTTGAAAAACTTTCAAAATCAATTTGATATTCCTCTAACGGAAGTGGTTGGTCGTCAGCTTTATGTTACGGATTTCGGACGAGAAATAGCAGATGCAGCAGAACAAATATTAAATCAAGTTCAAGAAATCAATTTTAAAACACTTGCATATAAAGGTCAGCTTTCAGGTCGTTTAAAACTATCTGTTGTTTCAACAGGAAAATATGTAATTCCTTACTTTTTAACTGATTTTTTAAAGTTACACCCTGGAGTAGAACTAACTTTAGATGTAACAAACAAGGCAAGGGTGATTGAAAATATTACAAACAATGAAGTGGATTTCGCAATGGTTTCTATCTTACCTGAAAATTTAAATATAGATCACATTGAATTATTACAAAATAAAATATATCTAATTACTGGTAAGGATACCGATTTAGAATTGGATAAGGTTTATGATTTATCCATTTTTAGCGAATTACCAATCATTTATAGAGAACAAGGGTCTGGTACACGATTTGCTTTAGAAGAATATTTTAATTCAAAAGGAATTAAGTTGAGAAAAAAAATGGAGCTTACTTCAAATGAAGCTGTAAAGCAGTCTATTATTGCAGGTTTAGGTAGTTCTGTAATGCCATTAATTGGGATAAAAAATGAACTTATGAATGGCGATTTAAAAATTGTACCAATGAAAGATTTACCATTAGTTACAAATTGGCAATTGATTTGGCAGAAAAATAAGCGTTTTTCTCCTGTCGCTAGTGCATTTTTGGAATATATTCAATCTCACAAAGAAGAAATTATGCACAAACATTTTTCGTGGTATGAAGCTTTTTAGAGTTT
>JBILUY010000188.1:0-5039 GCA_044370735.1 Crocinitomicaceae bacterium
CTGATAAAAATATCCAGTTTGAACGATTTTGTCAATCGTGTATTCATCCGTATCTATTTTAATTACCGTTGGCTGATGTAAAACCAACTGGGTAATTTGTTCGATGTCTTCACTTAAAGTTGCTGAAAATAAAATGTTTTGACGTTTATTCGGACACAAAGAAATAATTTTATTTACTTCTTCTTGAAACCCTAAATTCAACATTTTATCAGCTTCATCAAACACCAACGTTTCGACTTCACTTAATGAAATTGCCTTCGATGCTATCAAATCTAGGAGACGACCCGGAGTTGCAATCAATAGTTGAACCCCTTGTAATTTAATCATTTGAGGATTAATTGATACCCCACCATAAACTGCCAATGATTTAACCGATGGGCTTAAACCTTCACTAAATAAATCAACAACTTCACTTACCTGAACAGCAAGCTCACGAGTTGGCACCAAAATCAACGCCTTTATATGTCTGTTTTTAGCTGGCTTTGAACCTTCTAGTTGTTGTAAAAGTGGTAGTACATAACTAGCAGTTTTCCCAGAGCCAGTTTTAGCAATCCCAAGTACATCTTGCTTTTTTAATATGGCAGGAATTGCCTGTTCTTGTATTGGATAAATTGATTTGTAATCTTGCTTTTCAATGTTTTTGAGAAGGATTGGGGAAAGACCCAAGGAAGAAAATGGCATTTTAATTGATTTTTGTAAATGTAGTAATAAAAATAGACCTTATTAAAATCTGATTGTATGATAAAAGTAAATGCTTGATTATTCCTCAAACATTAAAAATTAATCATTAATCATTAAACATTATCCAAGCTCCACGCTTGAGGTTTTTCCGCAAACCAAGGTTTAATTGTAGGCCAAATTGTTTGGAAAAGATCAGAATCTCTGTATTTATTTAGATCTTCTTCTGAATCCCAAAGGCTATGTGTTATGAAAATCGCAGGATTGTTGATGTCACGAAGCATATGCATTTTCTGACAGCCAGGAAATGCGTTTACTTTTGTTACTACTTGATCAAATAAAGCCAAGAAGTCATTTATTTTTTCTTCCTGGAAATGTAATTTAACGATGCGAGTTATCATTAGAATAGAGATTCAAGGGTGTCTTTCGAGCCGCGTGGTGAATATTCGATACGAACGATGTCGTTGATAGAAACACCAAACAAAGAGCTAGCCCCGTTTTTACGATCTTTTGCACCTTGATTGATAGCAATTTCTAATAAATTATTGGAATTAAAAATAGCCACTTTTTCTCCTTTCGGTACTTCCGAATATGAAGTTGAAATTTCATCAATGAAATATTCTTTTTTACGGAAGAAGATTGTAAACGGAATTTCTTTCCCAAATTGATAAAACGTTTCTTTATCAATGTTTGTGATTAAATTACCAAAATGATCAATGTGAATAATGTTTCCTTTGATAACATTTGGCTCAATCGATGGATGGAAAGCAATCTGACGTTTAAATTCAGGTTGTTCTGTCGCAAACGTATCGATTTCTTTTCCGTGAGCAATCTGACAAGCAGCCGGAACAAGTATATTTTTAGTCGGAAAGTTGAAAACGTTTTTGTTTGATAACACATCATCTAATCTCCAAAACCCTTCAAATTCATTCTCTTGCACTAAAAGACTGAATATTCCATTGTCTGTTCCAACAAAATAATGTCCTTTAAATTTTAAGATAGAAGGGTAGGAACTCATTTTTTCAGATTCAAAATGAATAATAGGTTCACTTTGTACTCCGATGATGTGAATAGTACCTTCAGGAAATTCTTCAAAGCAATTTTTAAGAAAAAAAGCAGCTTGAGTAGTTGAAAATGATTGTACTTCGTGCGTAATATCAACGATATGAACATTGGAATGACGCTTTAATATTGCGCCTTTGATAGCAGCCACATAGTGGTCTTGCGTTCCCATATCAGTTGTAAGTGTAATGATCTGCATACTTTTCGTTACTGTTGATTGACAAAAAAATATAACTTTGTTACAAATTTATAATTTAATTCAGTTTATTATTCATCGATAGTAATTAATAGGTTAACGTTTGGAGAAAGTTATCACAATTGAAGGAATTAATCCGGTAGAGTTTTTTGGAGTGAATAATGTTTATTTGCAATTATTAAAACGTTATTTTCCTAAATTGAAATTGGTCGCACGCGGTAATGATATTACTGTCCTTGGTGAAGAAGAGGTAATTGAACTTTTTGAGAAAAAAATGTCCCAATTAACAGATTATTTCCATCGTTTTAATACACTGAATGAAAATATAATCGAACAAGTTTTACTTGAAGATGCAAGTATCAAGCCAGTTGTGCAAGGGGATGAGGTGTTAGTACACGGAAATGGCGGAACTAAAATCAAAGCCAAAACAATCAATCAACAACGATTAGTTGCGGCAGCGAGTAAAGATGCGATGGTTTTTGCAGTAGGTCCAGCGGGAACTGGAAAAACCTATACAGCCATTGCGTTAGCGGTTAAAGCATTAAAAGCAAAAGAGGTAAAGCGAATCATTTTAACACGTCCGGCAGTTGAAGCAGGAGAAAATCTTGGTTTTTTACCGGGTGATATGAAAGAAAAGTTGGATCCGTATATGATGCCGTTGTATGATGCGCTACGAGATATGATTCCACCGGAGAAATTAGGGCAGATGATGGAATTTGGTATTATTGAAATTGCTCCATTAGCATTTATGAGGGGGAGAACGTTGGATAATGCCTTTGTGATTTTAGATGAAGCACAAAATGCAACTGTGATGCAGATGAAGATGTTCTTAACTCGTATGGGACAAACAGCTCAATTTATCATTACTGGAGATATGTCACAGGTGGACTTACCAGCGAAACAAAAATCAGGGCTAAAATATGCACTAGACGCGTTGAAAGACGTTGAAGGAATAGGTGTTGTCCGTTTAAATCAAAATGACGTCATTCGTCATCCATTGGTGAAACGTATCATTGATGCTTTTGCAATTAAAGAAGAGCAGGAGAAGAGTTCGGATTTAGGCAATAGGCAATAGGCAAAAGTGAATAGTCGTTAGTGATTAGTCAATAGTGAAAAGTAGAAAGTAGAAAGTTATTTTAATATAAAAGTCATAATTCATAAATCATAATTCATAACTCAATATGGGTAATACAATTAAAAACACGAATTTTCAATTTCCAGGACAAATAAATGTTTACAATGGAAAAGTAAGAGATGTATATACATTAAATAATGATTTAGTGGTAATGGTGGCATCAGATAGAATTTCTGCATTTGATCACATTTTACCAAAAGGAATTCCATACAAAGGTCAAGTTTTAAATCAAATTGCAACTATCTTTTTAGATGCAACAAAAGATATCGTCCCAAATTGGTTGATGGCTTCACCAGATCCAACCGTTTCAGTTGGGTTAAAATGTGAGCCAATCCGTGTAGAAATGGTAATCCGTGGTTATTTATCAGGTCATGCTGCAAGAGAATACAAAGCAGGAAGAAGAATAATCTGTGGAGTAGAAATGCCAGAAGGAATGAAAGAAAACGATCGTTTCCCTGAGCCAATCATTACACCTACATTGAAAGCGGATGCAGGACACGATGAGGATATCTCAAGAGAAGAAATCATCGCTAATAATTACGTTCCTAAAGATATTTACGAGCAATTAGAAACATACACAAGAGCCTTGTTTCAACGCGGAACAGAAATGGCAAAGGAAAGAGGGTTATTGTTAGTAGACACTAAATACGAATTTGGTTTAAAAGAGGGAAAAATATACTTGATTGATGAAATTCACACGCCAGATTCATCCCGTTATTTCTATGCTGATGGATACGAAGAGCGTCAAGCAAAAGGAGAAGATCAAAAGCAATTATCAAAAGAGTTTGTGCGCCAATGGTTAATCGAAAATGGATTCCAAGGATTAGAAGGACAAACAATTCCTGATATGCCAGAAGATTTCGTAAACTTAGTAACAGAACGTTACATTGAATTATTTGAAAAAATCTCTGGAAGAAAATTTGAAAAGGCAGATAATAGTAACATTACGGAGCGTATTCAGAAAAATGTAGATGCGTATTTGAATTCGTTGTAATTCAAAGCGTTGTTTACTTTCCCTCCTGTTTACACTGAGTTTATCGAAGTGAGGAGGGTTCCTAAAACTTTCGGAAAAGGGAGGTGATTGTAGTAATACAGTCACCTTTTTTTCTTTTTACATTGAATTCAAACTATAATCACAACTAATAAATCAAAAAAAAATAAATCTTAAAATTTGGAATTGTTTTTTTTTTTTTTTGCTTTGCACAACCTTTTAAAAGCGCTTACTATTAGGGTTTTATTATTAATTTAAATTTAAAAAATGAAAAAAATAATTTTTTGTTCTCTTGCTATTGCGGGAATATTAATTGCATCTTGTAAAAAAAATAATGTTCAACCTAATCAATTAACTACTCAAAATATGAGTTTAGAAGAAAAATCAGAGTATTTTAGATTAGAGTTAGCAAAGAAAATTGCACAAAGTGTTGATGAGACTAGGCCATTTATGGCAGATTTAAACAATTCTAGAGAAAAATCAACACAAGATTTGCCGACATTTGATCAATTTTTGACCTCATTAAAGCTAGAAAATGGTACTGAGTTTTCAGATGCTGCAATTAATTTATATAAAACAATTTATGATTATCATAAATCTGGAATTTCAAATGATGAAATTATTGCTAGTTTCGATTTGTCTCAAATGTATTATATTGCAAATTCAATGAATGAAGCAAGCACATTAAATGATGCCTTATATATTGATAATACTAGAGTTGCGAAGGCTTTAGCTCCTGAGGATTCTGTAAAAAAAGAATGTAAAGTATGTAAGGCTACACTTCATGCAATTGATGTAACAGCAAAATGGATTTGGGAAAATAGAATTGACATTATAGTAACCTTGTCTGGTGCTGCTGGTGTTTATAATAAGTTTAAAAATACTAAATCAACTACAATATTTTAAAAATATGAGACTTTTACTTTTTTATATTTTTTTTATCCAAATTTTAATTGGTTGCAACGAAATAAGATTAA
>JBILUY010000189.1:0-5033 GCA_044370735.1 Crocinitomicaceae bacterium
AATAATAATTGTAGTTTGGATTAGATGTATTAAAATCGATTAATCTTAAACTTAAAAAAATTAACGTATCTAAACGATAGTTACACCAGATAGTATCATAATTTCCAACGTATAGCCCTATAGGTGCACCATTGTTACTTTCTTGAGCAGTTACATTATAACTAATACAGTATAATAAAAATAAGAATTTTAATTTTTTCATAACTACATCGCTAATAGTGTATTTACCATACTATCAATTACTTTAGCCATTGCAGGGATATTAAGTGTTTCAATCGTATCTGTTTTTTCGTGGTAATTTTTATTTCTGTAAAATGAGGTGTCTGTGAGCATCAATGCACTGAAATTAAATCTCCAATAATTTAAATGGTCCGAAAAATCTACTCCTACAAGGTTTTCAGGCCCAAAAAAGCGTTTCGTTCTTATTTCACTCTTGTGTTTAAAAGTCCGTGTGAATTTTCTAGCAAATTTTCCTTTTTGTAATTTATTTACTAACGTAATGTAGTTCCCTTTATTGCCGTATATCAAGGATAAAAATGAAATTGGATATTCTTGAGAGTTTTTAATATTCGAGAAATATCCTATCATTTCGACACTTACCATTCCAAAAACCTCTCTTTTAGTATCTACTAAAGATTTTGCGTGAATGTAACTTCCCATAAAATCACTTCTAAAATAGGGTGGTTCTTCTAGTGTATAAGCCACTAATTCAATGCGATAATTCAATTTTTTTCCTTTTAGTAATCGAGCTAACTCCAAAATGCCAACCACTCCACTAGCATTATCGTCAGCACCAGCTTGTTCACCACATACATCATAATGAGCTCCAAGAACTATTGTTGGAGCATTTTTTGGCCCTAAAACTGCAATAACATTTTTAAAGCTGTTTTTTTCATCATCCAAAAACTCTTGGAAATATGTAGTATCAGCATATTTTGAAAATTCTTTATAGATATAATCAGCTACAGTGTTTAGAGTAGGTATATTTTTATAATTCCGAGGTAATTCTGTTTGTGTTATCCGATTTAAGTGTTTGTTAATAATGGATGTATCTGCTTTTTGTGCAATAAAATGATTTGTTAATACAAGTGATAATAGGGTGGAAAGAATAAGTTTCATATCAATTAATTATTGAGAATTTCTTTGAAAAAATCCATTTTACATCGTAAAGTTAACATACTCCCTTGAAACTCACGATTTCGATCAATAATTGGAATGTTATACCCGTAAACCAAATCGATATAACCAAAGTAAGTGGCACCAAGTTGCGGTCTTAAATAAAGATTGTGAGAGTTTAAATAATTATAATTAATAGCACTAATTGAGGCATTTAGAAAAAGTAAATTTTCTGAAAAAGTGATTTTTGGGGCGTAAAGAAAATCGTTGTTTTTCATACCAAATTCAGTACCAAAAATTAGTGAATTACTTACCAAAGGACCGTGACAACTTCCTCCAAATACTTTATATAAATTAACACCCAATTCTACAGTGTTTAATTTAAAATTTGAATTTATACCAAATTCTAAATCAGGTTTTCTATCCTTCAAAAAATCAGTTTGGCTAAAACTGAATGTTGTATATCCGATTAAAAGGATTGTCAAAAGTGTTTTCATTTCTTTTATTTATTAAAAAGATATTTTGATGTTTTAAAAATATTACAACGCAAAGTAAGTGTACTGCCTTGAAATTCATGTTTTCTATTAGAAAGCGGGATGTTATATCCATAGACCATATCGATGTATCCACAAAAAGTAAAACCGATTTGAGGTTTTAAATATAGGCTACTTTGATTACCAATATTGTAATTTATGATGCTAAACGAACCATTTAAAAGGATGTAATTATAAGAATATGTTATTTTGGGAGCAATGACCAAGTTGTTGTTTTTCATACCAAATTCGGAACCAATTATTATACCATCAGTAAATAAACCATATAATCCAGCTCCACCATAATCTTTAATGCTATTCCATCCTAATTCTACAGTGTTCAATTTACCGGTTGAATTTAAACCAATTTCTAAATCAGGTTTTCTATCCTTCAAAAAATTAGATTGGCTAAAACTGATTGTCGTATATCCGATTAAAAGGATTGTTAATAGTGTTTTCATTTTAAGTTGTTTTCTTTTGACAAAGGTGAAGGAAATAAAAGACTGGATTTTTGATTTATGTCAAAAAATGAAAGTTTGCACTAATTGTTTAATTTATCTCCCTCTGTGTCTCCCGATTACTATCGGGATCCAAAGGGAGAGGACGATAGGGCGTCAATTAATTAATGTGTTGAAAAATTGAAATTTGTGCCTGAATTAAAGTTTCCCCCTCTTGACCCCGAAAGTATTCGGGGGATTAAGGGGGAGGATGTATAATTATCACATAATTTTTTTATTTTGAATTTATAAGAAATGAAAAACATCAATTTGGTTAACTTATTTAAATTCCTTCATACTTCCTAATAATCTCATTCTTAACGTAAGAGTACTCCCTTGAAATGCAACGTTTCTATCTACAATTGGAATGTTATATCCAAAGACCAAATCGACGTATCCTAATAAAGTAGCACCAATCTGTGGTTTTACATAAAGCGAGTGATTGTTTAAATAATTGTAGTTGATTACACTCATTGAAGCATCGAGTAATAAGAAATTGAAAGTATAAGTAGCTTTAGGAGCAAAAAGGAAATTATTGTTTTTCATTCCAAATTCAGAACTGAAAATAATACCATCAGAGGCAAAAGTAGAACACATCCCACCATATACCTGTGCAAAGTTTACTCCAATTTCAGCTGTTGTTAAATTGTATTTAGTATTAAAACCTAATTCAAGGTCAGCATCTCTTTCGGTAAAAAAATCAGTTTGGCTAAAACTGAATGTCGTATATCCGATTAAAAGGATTGTCAAAAGTGTTTTCATTTTTAAAATAAAATAGATATTGTTTCAAATTTCATTCTTAAAGTAACTGTGCTCCCTTGAAACTCTTGATTATGTTTAGATAAAGGAATGTTATAACCATAAACAATATCTAAATAGCCTAAAGCCGTTACACCAAGTTGTGGTCTAATATAAACTGAATGATTATCAGAATAATTATAATTCAAAAGACTTAATGAACCATTAACTAAAATATAGTTATAAGAATAGGTGATTTTTGGAACATATAAGAAAGAATTATTCTTTATACCGAATTCTGAACCTAAAATAATTGCATCAGAATTCCAACTTTGTTTACTCAATTCTTTAAATTCTCTATATAAGTGTAATCCAATTTCTGCTGTGTTAAGATGATATTTAGTATTTATACCAAGTTCCAAGTCAGCATCTCTTTCAGTAAAAAAATCAGTTTGGCTAAAACTGAATGTTGTATATCCGATTAAAAGGATTGTCAAAAGTGTTTTCATTTTAAGTTGTTTTCTTTTGACAAAGGTGAAGGAAATAAAAGACTGGATTTTTGATTTATGTCAAAAAATGAAAGTTTGCACTAAATGTTTAATTTATCCTCCCTCTGTGTCTCCCTCCACTTCAGCAAGTTCAGTGACCACAAAGGGAGAGGACGAATGGGCGTCAATTAATTAAGTTGATTATAAATTGAAATTTGTGCCTGAATTAAGTTTCCCCCTCAAGAGGGGGATTAAGGGGGAGGATGAATATAAATAAATTATCATCCTTCTGTATTTCCTACTTATTAATTGTATCATTAAGCGAGAAGGACTACTTCTTCACAAATCCTGTTTTGTAAATTGCTTGTAAGGTTTTGTCAATTAAGTCTTTTGCATTCTGATTAATTTCAGAGGTAGAAAGAAATTCCAATGATTTTTGAGTTAAAAATTGAGAATGATGACCAAGAATTGAGATAATGCTAGAAAGTTCATTGGATTTTAATTCTGTTAATTGAGTAGGATAAGTTTCTATAAATTGAATTATATGATTGATTTCAGTCAAGCCATTTTTTTCATCTGATGAAAGTTGAGATAAATATTCTTTCATAAGTGTAATGTTCAATTTATCATATTCTTTTCCAAAAGTTTGTTGCATTTTAACTTGAAATTCAGCGATGGAGTATTGTTGGTTTTCAAGCAGTGATAAAACAGCTAATTCAACAGAAGTTAAATGTTCTATTTCCGAAATTGGTTTGGTCAATTCTAAAATCGTTTTAGTTTTAACGTTGTTTCTAGGAGAAACTGTTTTGATTGAATTGGTTTTAAGGTTACCGATACTAAAATGATATTTTAAAATACTTTGGTATAAGCCTTCAAAATGAGATGAGTTTCTGTATTTAAAATCATAAAATACAAATGGGAACGTGCTAAAAGCTTTCAAATTAAGATAGCTAGCCAATTGTTTTTCTGCGATTGAATTCCACTTTTTTTCAGATAGTCCAACGTAGAAAGGAGAAAGTCTAAAAGTAAATACTAAAAATGGTTTGAATAAAATATGAAAAAGTGACGCTAATCCTAAACCAAACAACAAACTCATCGTAATTCGACCCAACCACATTTGTTGGAAATTAAAAGCAACAAAATTTTCAGGATTAGAAGGAGAATAAACAACATCAATATTTCTCATTACTTCAGTGGGTAAACTTGTACGAAATTCGTAAGGTTTTCCTTTGTGTGTAATCGTAATATATTTATTGCTACCTCCGTCATACCCACCTGGAATAGAGCGTACTTCAGCATTTGTCTTAATTCCAAAAGCAAATAAGTAATATAAATTGGCAAAAAACACCAAATGTAATACGATGAAAATGCTAATAATCGCTTGTTTTTTATTTAATTGTATCATTTTATCCTTTTCTAATTCTACTTAAAGTTTCTTGTGTTATCCCGAGATAGGAAGCAATGTTCCCCATTGGAGCTCGTAATATAATTCCTGGATAACGTTCTAATAATCGTTCATAACGCTCTTTCGCTGATTTGAATTGCAGGTTAATGACACGTTCTTCCAAGTGAATGTAATAATTTTCGATAATCAATCTACCTGTTCTTTCTGCTTCTGGAAAACGGGAGTAAATCTCTTGTAATGAGTTGTATGAAAGCAT
>JBILUY010000190.1:0-4996 GCA_044370735.1 Crocinitomicaceae bacterium
GCAAACAACTTGAAGCAGGGATTGCGTGTTCTGTACCTTTAACTGTTTATAAATCATCGAAAGACGGATCTGCAGATCCTATCAGTGCCGTTTTAATTGACAAAGGCATAAAAATGAATGAAAATGTAACTAAAAACATCGAAATGATTGAATCTGAATTACATGTATTCACTCGTTTACGTGGAAGAAATTCAATCACAACTAAAGACATTGAAAATCAGCAATCCGTATTTAACAAATTAATAAACGCATCCAAATGAAACTATTATCCCTTTTACTAACAATTTTCTTATTCTCGACCTTATCTTTTGGTCAAGATTCTACTCGTTTCCAAACTGAAATCGGAATTCGAACCAAAAAACAAGTCGGATTTTATTGGATCAATGGACTTACTGCGGAATGGTCCACCTCAAAAATAGCTTCTGGTAGTTTTCATTTGGGGCTAAATATCACCTCATCCTATTTAGGGTCTGCTTTTAGAAGCAATGCCATACCAACATTGGAAACAGAACTTTCCTTCATTAAATATTTTCGTTACTCTAAATCACTACAACCTATAACCCGATTGAATCTTGGTTTTGCGAAAGCATTTTATGGTTCAGGATTTAGTTCTATTCCTTCTACCGGAATGTTGTGTTCAATAGAAACAGGAGTGCAATACAAAGTCAACACACTTTTTTCTGGAAGTTTGTACGGTGGGTATAATCTTTTTTCTGGTAATGGGATTTCAGGATTGAGTACAGTATATCCTGTTTACTACGGAGTTGGATTGAAATATTGGATTAGATATTAGTGATTAGTGATTAGTGATTAGTAGTTAGTGATTTGAAGATTACAAATTGAAGATTGGAAAATTATCCTCCCCCTTTATCCCCCTCCAAAGGGGGAAGCATAAAATCCACTCACAAATTTTAATTTTTTGACTGGATTTAATTGACTTTCTTTCGTTTCCCCCTTTGGAGGGGGCAGGGGGAGGAAAACTAACTCTTTCTTGCAACAATTAAATAAATTATAATTGGAAGAAATAAGAAAATTAATATAATTGGTAACACTAATCCATTCAAGTTAATTGTTTTGTTTAAAACATTTTGAGTGGAGTGTATTAAAATAAATCCAAAAACTAAAATAATAATCAACTTTAACACTCTAATAAACAGTTGCGCTTTAGCGTATTGATCCGCTCGATTTTCATCTGTTATTTGAACAGGATAATTAAAAGATTGGGGGTATCTGTTTAAAATAGTTAAGCCAATATAAAGCACAGTAACAAGTGTCAAAATGCCAAACAAAAAACTTTTATCACTGTAACTGTTTGCAATACCGTTTGAATCATAATGAGAAGGAATAATTTGAGGAAGAAGTTGATAAATATAAATGACATATCCAAAAATGGCTAATAGACACACTATAGAAAGAATTTCCAACACAAGATTAAACCTTCTCATAACTTCTTATTATTACTCTTTAAAAGTAATTGAAATACCAGCGGTAAATTGATTACTTGAATTTGATTGATTAAATAGTGGGATCAATCCATAAGTAGCAAAAAAACCAAAATGTTTATACCCTCCACGGACTGTTGCATCTAAATTCACCCAATTTGAATTAAATCTTCCTGATAAATCTGTTTGTATATTGCCGTATTGAAGTTTTCTATAAGTACTCCAATCATTAAATAAATTTACGGAAGCAATTAACCCAGTTGCAAAATAACTTTTCTTTTTACCATCCGCTATCTGATTAAAATCAAGTAGTAAAGGAATATTTAAATTAAACCGAGAGAAATAATTTTGTTTGTAATCACCGACTAAACTTGGAGTATTCCAAATTGAATCATTATTAAAATTTAAATCTTTCCCTTTCGATACATTAAAGAAGTTTAAACCTACACCTAAACCAGTTGTAAATCCCCATTGCTCATTTTGACCAAATGAAAATTTTCGATCAAATGTATTGAAATTCATCGTAAAAGAGGGATTTAAATAATTTGCTTGTTCACCTACTAAACCTGAAACTCCAATTTCAAAACCACTCCAATTTCCTCTTTTGTGATTATTTTTCTGTGAGTCAAACTCTTCTGTATCTCCACCCCCACTTAAATCCATCGGTTTATCATTAGCTGGTTGAGCAAAAACAGCAGTATGTAATAAAATCATACTCCCAAATATCAATTTACTAACTAACTTCATAACTTTCTACTTTCTACTTTTTACCACACCCACGATAACCCAAAAGACAAAGGCATTGCTTTTTCAACTCGTTTTGTGTCAAATAAAGGTAACAAAGAATAATTAGCAAACAAACCAATACTTTTATACCCAGCTCTGATCGATGCATCTAATTTAAATGGATTTAATGCATAATCACCCTTTGTTTTGTTATTTACCTCTGTTTTGTCGTTATCCGCTTTTTGTATAAATTTCGAATTTAATTTTAAACCACCTACTACTCCAAGCATCAAATAAGCGGATTTTTCTGGATTGGACTTTGAATTAAATTCTAAAAACAACGGAACAGTTAAATAGGATGCTCTTAATTTGTTTATATCGTAATTGTACCCTAATGTTTTATCTGCTGTTACCCATACTGAATCTGCATTATAATGCAATGTTTGATTATTCTTAATACCAACACTAGTCCAATTAAATCCTAACCCAGTTGTTAATCCGACATACTCTTTTACAATCGGTAATTTTCTTTCAAATAAATTTAGGTTCATATAAAAAGACTTCGCTGGATCATTTTCTAGAAAATTTTGCTTCGAAAAAGTAGTTTGTCCAGATGCATTTAACAAAATCGAAGTTCCAAAATCCATCCCCTGCCAATGTCCTCTATATTTATTTTTTTCTTTGCACTCCACACATTCTTCCTCTTTTTTTGTCTTTGTTTCAGTGGAGTCTTTACTATCAAAGGTAATATGAGTTACTTCGCCGTTTTTTGTATAAATTTTCACAATTTTTTTGCCAATAATTAATTTAGAAGTATCAGCACCTTTTGTTTCTGATTGAGCTAACGAAAGCGTAGCAGACAATAAAATTAAGCCTACAGATAGTAACCCTTTTTTCATATTCTTATTTTTTAGTTTAAAACAATTGATAAAACCTCGATTTAGTTTCATTTATGAGTAAGACAAAATCGGTTCAAAAAAGTTACAAGGAAACTAAAATTATTTAAAAATAAAATCACAAAAATCTAATTTACAAATAATTAAAAAATAAAAATATTTTTTTTCAATAGATTGTAACTTTTTCGTCTTAATATTGTCTTACTTAAAATTTCAAAGTTTGAATATCAAAGAATATAATACTATCGTTGATTTATATGCCGATAATCTATATCGCTTTGCTTTAAAACATTTGAAAAATGAGATGGATGCTAAAGACATTGTTCAAAGTACTTATCTTAAAGTTTGGGAGAAACACGCAACTGTTGCACTCGAAAGTGGAAAATCTTATCTTTTCACAACTGCTTATCATTTGATTTTAGATGTTTTGAAAAAAGACAAAAAAATGATGAGTGATGAAAATTTAAGTTCAAAGGTTCAAGAAGCTAATTTTGATTATTTTGATATTTCTGAAACGTTAAATTGGGCTATAAGCAAATTACCCGACATTCAAAAAACGGTGGTACTTCTTCGTGATTATGAAGGATATAATTATGCTGAAATTGGAGAAATAACTGGTATTTCTGAATCTCAAGTGAAAGTATACATTTTTAGAGCTAGAAAAGCATTAAAAGAAGTACTTATAGATAAAGAATTGGTGATATGATCGAAAAAATCAACATAGAAAATTACGAAGCTTTTTATTTAGATTATCTTGAAAATAATTTAAGTGAACAAGATCGTGTTTTGTTTGAACTTTTTTTGGAAAAACATCCTCATTTAATTGAAGAGTCAATTGAAATACATCCAATTCAAGAACCGTATTCAGGAAGTCTTTCGCATCAAGAAATACACTCTCTTAAAGTATTCGATGAAGAAGAATCTATCAACCAATTGAATATAGAAGATTTTATAATTGCATATTGTGAAGGAATTTTACCCCCATCTAAAACGAACGAATTACTTTCTATAATAAATAAATCACCTGAATATAAATTACTGTTAAACAGATATAAAAACACGATATTATCTCCTGATCTAACAATCAAACTTGAATCTAAATCATCATTAAAAAAAGGGAAAACACTCACTTTATATTACACCCTTTCTTCTATTGCTGCAATTTTAGCATTAGTAGTTTATTTCTTTAATTCTAATCAAGAAATACAAGTAGTACAGAGTCCCCAACAAAAAGTCGCAACCAATACAAAAGCAAACAACTCAATTTCTACTCAAATTGCAAAAACTTCATTTTCAAAAGTGAAAACAAAAAATAATATTAAAAATGAGAGTTTTACCCAAAAAACAAAAATTAAACCTGAAGAAAACAATGATTTAAAACCAGTTATTATTGAACAGAGAAATGAACCTATTCTTGCTCAAAATACTCCATCACAACAAATAGAAACTACAGAGAAAAACATTGCTACTGTTATTGAAAAATCAGATAATAGCTATTTATCTTTCAGTGATATGAATAAACCACTTGAACTTCTAACCCAATTACTTCCAGAAAAGTACAGTAAATTTATCGATATTCGATTCGCAGAAACAACCCCTACCAAACAAGGTGGATTTTATATTAAAATTGGCGATTTTCAATATTCAAGAAAAAAATCACCTGATAAAAACTTATCAAGTAGGTAGTTAATTTTAAAAAAAATGAATTGTTACCAAAATAAAAAAGTAATTTTAAAATCAATAAATAATTATTTTTTAATCTTTTATCAAAAACATCTTAAATGAAAAAATTTATTCTAACAAGTTTTATCGGTCTTTCTGTTCTCGTTTTTAGTTGTAAAAAAGAAACTACAACACCAACTACAAGTACAACAACCACAAATTCTAACACGAATTCAACTAGTGGTGAGTTAACATTAACATTTGACAATG
>JBILUY010000191.1:0-4989 GCA_044370735.1 Crocinitomicaceae bacterium
CGATTACACTACTTATGGTTCAGAATCTGCAGTAAAAGAAGCTGGGAAATTTAAAGTAGAAGGGAAAGAGTATGTAGTTGAAGATGGTGATATTATGCACTTTAGATTTAATGTGTAAACTTCCTCCCTTAATCCCTCCTCGAGGAGGGAGATAAAATATTATAAAAAAACCCAGTTGAGAAACTGGGTTTTTTTATGCAATCTGATTTTTAATACTCATCTTCGTTGAACAAGAAATCGTCTTTCGAAGGATAATCAGGCCAGATTTCTTCGATGCTTTCATAGACATCACCCTCGTCTTCTAAATCTTGTAAGTTTTCAACCACTTCCAAAGGTGCACCATGACGGATCGCGAAATCAATCAACTCATCTTTTGTTGCTGGCCACGGAGCGTCTTCTAAATAAGATGCTAACTCTAAAGTCCAATACATAGCTCTTAGTTTTGATAGGTTTATTTTGGCACAAAAAAATAAAAATTATTTTAAAAAATCAATGATTTACATAAATTTAATTTTAAAAAATGTTTCGAACGTAAAATATTTATAATCAATTTGCTGTAAAATAAGTTTTGTAAGTCTAATAATTTGTTAAGTTTTATTGTGAATTGTGGAAATGTTTCAATTGCTATCCAAAAATATTTAATTAAATTTGCGCTCAATTTGTAGTATAGTATTTTGTCAAATTGAAATCTAAATAGCGCATTTTATGCCAAAAAACGAATCTATTAAATCAGTCTTAATCATCGGAAGTGGTCCTATTGTGATCGGTCAAGCTTGCGAATTCGATTATTCAGGCTCTCAAGCCGCTCGTTCTCTTCGAGAAGAAGGAATTGAGGTAACATTAATAAACTCTAATCCTGCGACTATCATGACAGATAAGTTGGTTGCGGATAATGTTTATTTATGGCCTTTAGAACCTGAGTATATCGAGAAGATCTTAAACCTTCACAAAATTGATGCGGTACTTCCAACGATGGGTGGACAAACTGGTCTTAACTTGGCAATGAAATGCGAAGAGATGGGGATGTGGGACGAGTACAATGTGAAAATGATTGGTGTTGATATTGATGCAATTAATATTACGGAAGACAGAGAGCAGTTTAGAGAGTTGATGGGGAAAATTGATGTTCCTATGGCTCCTCAAAAAACGGCTAAATCATTTTTAGAAGGAAAAGAAATTGCGCAAGAATTTGGATTCCCATTATGTATCAGAGCATCTTTTACCTTAGGTGGAGCAGGTGCTTCTGTGGTTCACGATCCAAAAGAATTTGATACTTTATTAGAAAGAGGTTTACAATTATCTCCTATTCACGAGGTGATGATTGATAAAGCGTTGTTGGGATGGAAAGAATATGAATTAGAGTTGTTGAGAGATAATAATGACAACGTAGTTATTATTTGTTCAATCGAAAACTTTGATCCGCTTGGAATTCATACAGGAGATTCAATTACAGTTGCTCCTGCGATGACATTATCTGATACTACGTTCCAGCGTATGAGAGATATGTCAATCAAAATGATGCGTTCTATCGGTAATTTCGCTGGTGGATGTAACGTTCAGTTTGCTGTTTCCCCAGATGAAAATGAAGAAATTATTGCGATTGAGATTAACCCGCGCGTTTCTCGTTCATCTGCATTGGCTTCTAAAGCAACAGGTTATCCTATTGCTAAAATTGCATCGAAATTGGCGATAGGTTACAATTTAGATGAGTTGAAAAACCAAATTACGAAAAGTACATCAGCATTATTTGAACCTACATTAGACTATGTAATCGTTAAAATACCAAGATGGAACTTTAATAAATTCCCTGGAACAGATAGAAGATTAGGTCTTCAAATGAAATCTGTTGGGGAAGTAATGGGGATTGGTCGTTCGTTCCAAGAAGCATTACAAAAAGCGTGTCAATCATTAGAGATTAATCGTAATGGATTAGGTGCTGATGGGAAAGAATTGACAAACCAAGAGCAAATTTTACATTCATTAGAAAATGCATCTTGGAACCGTTTATTCCATGTTTACGACGCAATTAAATTAGGAATTCAGTTTAAAACAATACACGATAAAACGAAAATTGATTTTTGGTTCTTAAAACAAATCGAAGATTTAATTAAGTTAGAGCGTAAAATTGAGAAATACCATTTAGGTAATTTCCCGAAAGAGTTAATGTTTGAAGCTAAACAAAAAGGATACGCTGATAGACAAATTGCTCATTTACTTCGTTGTTTAGAATCCGAAGTGCATGTGAAAAGAACTGAAATGGGGATCAAACGTGTTTTCAAATTAGTAGATACGTGTGCTGCTGAATTTGAGGCAAAAACTCCTTATTACTATTCTACTTTCGAGTATGAAAACGAAAGTATCGTTACAGATAAAAAGAAAATTGTTGTTTTAGGTTCTGGTCCTAACCGTATTGGTCAAGGTATTGAATTTGATTACAGTTGTGTACATGGTGTATTAGCTGCGAAAGAGTGTGGTTACGAAACAATTATGATCAACTGTAACCCTGAAACAGTTTCTACAGATTTCGATACAGCGGATAAATTATATTTTGAGCCTGTATTCTGGGAACATATTTACGATATCATCCAATACGAAAAACCGGAAGGGGTTATCGTTCAGTTAGGTGGTCAAACAGCGTTGAAATTAGCAGAAAAATTGAACCGCTTTGGTATTAAAATCATTGGTACAAGTTATGAAGCTTTAGATTTAGCGGAAGACAGAGGACGTTTTTCTAAATTATTAGAAGAAAATAATGTTCTTTTCCCTAAATATGGAGTGGTAGAAGATGCAGAACAAGCGTTGAAATTAGCAGATGATTTAGGTTTTCCTTTATTAGTTCGTCCTTCCTATGTATTGGGTGGACAAAAAATGAAAATCGTTATCAATAAAGAGGAATTAGAGCACCACGTTGTAGACATCATTGGTGAAATGGGAAGCAATCAAATTTTGTTAGACCATTTTATCGGTGGAGCTATTGAAGCAGAAGCAGATGCAATTTGTGATGGAGAGGATGTATATATCATCGGAATTATGCAACACATTGAGCCTGCTGGTATTCACTCTGGAGATTCTTATGCTGTATTACCTCCGTATAATCTAGGGGATATGGTGTTGCTTCAAATTGAAGAAATCACTAAAAAAGTAGCGTTAGCATTAAAAACGAAAGGGTTAATCAATATTCAGTTTGCAATTAAAGATGATAAAGTATATGTGATTGAGGCAAATCCAAGAGCTTCAAGAACAGTTCCTTTCATCGCTAAAGCATACGACGAACCGTATGTGAATTATGCAACGAAAGTAATGTTAGGACATTCAAAAGTGAAAGATTTTAATTTCAATCCTAAAAAAGAAGGGTATGCGATTAAAATTCCTGTTTTCTCGTATGAAAAATTCCCTGATGTGAAAAAAGAATTAGGACCTGAAATGAAATCTACAGGAGAAGGAATTCGATTTGTAAAAGATTTAAAAGATCCTTTCTTTGTGAAGATTTATTCAGAAAGAAATATGCATTTGTCTAGATAATGACCTTAATAGCTAGTATTCAAGGAACATTTAAAATGATCTTAATGATAATCGGAGCATTTGTTTTGCTCCGATTTTTAGGTCAATTAATGGTTGCAAAAAGAAATCTAGCTGAACAAAAAAGACACGAAGATTTTCGAAATGAATTAGAAAAACAAAGGTCTTTTTACAAGAAAAATTCAGGGAAAATCAATATTCTTGGTAAAAAACATTCAAGTAATGTTCAAGATGTTGATTACGAAGAAGTTTAATTTTAAGTCCACGGTTTACTGTGGATTTTTTTAGTTTATATAAGTTATGAAACAATTTTTTAAATCGAATTGGCAGCATTTTGCAGTAATCGGAATTATTATTTTGGTTACAATGGTTTATTTCAATTTGCAATTTCAAGGATATGGATTGAAACAGCACGATATTGAGCAGTTTGGTGGAGCATCCCATGAAATTCAAGATTATAGAGAACATACAGGGAAAGAGACATTATGGACAAATTCTATGTTTGGGGGAATGCCGTCTACTCAAATTTCAGTATTGTACGAAGGAAACTACATTAAAAATGCTGTGGATGGTTTTGTGAAATTGATACCACCTCCAGCAGGTGTTGCTATGCTATATATGATTGGTTTTTATATACTAATGTTATGTTTAAATATCAATCCGTGGGTTGGTTTGTTAGGCTCCATTGCGTTTGGATTTTCTAGTTATGACATCATTATAATTCAAGCAGGACACAACACAAAAGCGTTAGCTGTTGCTTTTATGGCTCCAGTTGTAGGTGCTTTCATTATGTCTTATCAACGAAACCTGAAATGGGGGATTATTCTTTCGGCCATTTTTATGGTGATTGAATTATCTATGAACCACTTACAAGTAACCTATTATTTAGGGATTTTATTGGTTGGTTTAGGTATTGTTATGTTTGTGAATGCATTGCTTAAAAAAGATTTTAAACGATTTTTCTTTGCTACGGCAGGTATTGGAGTTGCTTATTTTTTGGCTTTATTGGTGAATTACGGAAATATCTCAATGACTACAGATTATGCAAAACATACGATTAGAGGAGGTAATGATGTAACTATTTCGCCAAATGGTGCTTCAAATGCCGAAAACTCTACAACTGGATTAGATAAAGATTATATCACTCAATGGAGTTATGGTGTAGGAGAATCGTTTACTCTAATCTCACCTTATGTGAAGGGTGGGGGAACAGTTGCATTAGCTGAATCTCCATTTGCTGAAGATATTGATAAGGTTGAACTTACACCTGATCAACGTAAAAATGTAATGAATTCTCCTGTGTATTGGGGAGAACAACCAATGACTTCAGGGCCAGTTTATATTGGAATTATCGTTGTCTTTTTATCTCTTTTAGGATTAGTGTTTTTGAAAAATCCAGTAAAATGGGCTTTATTTGGTGTTACATTATTAACGCTTGCCCTTTCTTGGGGTAAAAACTTCATGGGGTTA
>JBILUY010000044.1:0-15565 GCA_044370735.1 Crocinitomicaceae bacterium
AAAATATGTTGGGTTAAATGCTCAAATTACTTGTTTCAATATCGATAAAAAGTTCAACAACTGTTTAGATGGATTTCTATTTTTAGAATATCATAAAATTCCAGAAAATATAAAGGAAGGGTTGAGGAAATAGCCTCAACTCTTCACCACTTTATATACATCTAATCTTCTATCTTTTAAATTAGTTACACTTCCATAATTATGTAATTCTCTGAGAAGTGATAAATCAACATCACAAATTAGAATCATTTCAGTGTTTGGCGTAGCTTCTGCTTTTACTCCGTTTGTTGGAAAAGCGAAATCACAGGGAGTAAATACTGCCGATTGCGCAAATTGGATATCCATGTTGCTTACTTTCGGTAAGTTCCCTACTGAACCTGCTATCGCTACATAACATTCATTCTCAATCGCTCTCGCTTGGGCACACCTCTTTACTCGATGAAATCCATTTTGGGTATCCGTTAAAAAAGGAACAAACAACATTTGCATACCTTCTTCTGCTAATAATCTACTCAATTCAGGAAATTCAGAGTCATAACAAATTAAAATCCCTATACGCCCACAATCTGTATCAAAAGTTTTGAGTTCATTCCCGCCAATCATTCCCCACGAATAAGACTCGCTTGGTGTAATATGTATTTTTCTAAATTCTTCCATGCTTCCATCTCTTCGACACAAATAACCAACATTATATAAATGATCATTTTCAATCAAAGGCATACTTCCAGTAATGATATTGATATTATATGAAATGGCAAATTCCTTAAATTTTGCTTTGATTTTTTTCGTGTATTGTGCTAATTTTCTGATTGCTTCTGATTCTGGTAAATCATTGTATTTAGCCATCAATGGAGCATTAAAAAACTCAGGAAACAAACAAAAATCACAACTATAGTCAGAAACCGCATCAATAAAATATTCCATTTGTTCGAAAAGTGTTTCTAGCTTACTCATTGGTCGCATTTGCCATTGTACCAATCCTAATCTCACATCGGTTTTCTTCGTTGTTTTTTCAGTTGTATAGAATATATTATTCCATTCTAATAAAGTAGCGTATTCCTTGGAACTTGTATCATTCGGAAGATAACCTGTCATTAATTTCAACACATGAAAATCGTTACTTAATTGAAAAGTCAATACTGGATCATATATTTCTTTCAGTTTCACTTTTTCAATATATTCTTTTGGTGAAATAGTTTCTGCATATTTAGAATAGTTTGGTATCCTTCCTCCGAAAATAATTCCCTTTAGATTCATTTGTTCACACAAACTTTTTCTTTCATCATACATTCTTCTTCCCAAACGAAGGCCTCTATATTCTGGATGAATAAAAACATCAATTCCATACAAAACATTCCCCATTGGATTATGTGTACCAAATTTGTATTGGTCTGTTATTTCAAAATACGTGTGGTCTCTTTCAGCTAATTCATAGTTCACCAAAATTGAAAGTGCACATCCAACTAATTCATCATTTACAATGACTACTTTTTGTCCTTCGGGAAATTTCTTAAGTAGGATTTTAATGTGTTTTTCTTTCCAATAGGCGTTTTCCATATCAGAATAAGCACTTTGCATTGCGACTTTTAATTTCGGATAGTCTTCTAATTGTAAATTTCGAATTTCAACTTTGTTAATGATCATACTGCATTTTTTTTATAAATTTCTAGTATTTCAAGCTAATTAAACACAGATTAACAAGTATTTACAATAAATTAATCTTAAAAAAGAGGTAGTTTAATAATTCGTTTACACAGGTAATGTTACGTTAATTTCACATGCTAAAAACCTCTTTAAAAGCCTTTATTTTTTCTTTTTAGGACCCAAATTGGACAAAGAAATATTAGGTGAATATGACGTTAAAATTACCACATATTTAAGCAGATTAACTTTCTGTAAAATAGGATATTTCAATCTACTTTCACTCTAACTTTACAAAAAAAACTATGAAACAATTCCGTTTTCAAGAAACACTTTCAAACGATTTAACCGTTTTCTTAAACCAACAAAATGCAGCATTTCCAGCTGAAGACTTATTAAAAATTGACTTACACTGTCACGATTACAATAGTAATGTTCCTGATGAATTAATTGGGAGAATTTTAGGCGTACCCGAAACTTGGTTACCAACTGAAAACCTCATCAAAACACTGCAAAAAAATGAAGTTGGTGCCATCACAATTACCAATCATAATAATGCACGATCTTGTTTCAATCTTAAAAAAGAAGGCAAAGATGTGCTTGTAGGGGCTGAATTTAGTTGTACTGTTCCTGATTTCAATGTAGGAATACACGTTTTAACCTATGGATTTACAGAAGAACAAGAAAAAACATTAAATAAACTTCGAAAAAACGTTTATCAATTTGTTCAATTTTGCTGTGAAAACGATATTCCAACCATTTGGGCTCATCCATTGTATCATTACAGTGTAAAAGGAATACCCACTTTTGATTTTTTCAGAAAAATGGTGTTGATATTCGAACGATTTGAAGTCTTAAATGGTCAACGAGATACTTGGCAAAATTTACTTGTAAAATCGTGGTTGGAATCCATTACACCTGAACAACTTGAAGCAGACGCAACGGAATTCGGAATTAACATTGATTTATATTGTAAAAACAGATATAAAAAGTCGATGGCGGGTGGTTCTGATAGTCACATGGGAATTTTTTCAGGTCAAACAGGAACCTATTTGTATGTTCCGAATTTACAAGAAAGACTGATCACTTCAAAGCCGTCTGAGTTAGCATTAGAAGCTATAAAAGCGGGAAATATGTGTCCGTATGGAACACATCAAAATGCGGAAAAATTAAACGTTGCATTATTGGATTATGTATGTCAAATTGCGATGTACAAAAAAGACCCTGGATTATTTCGAGTTTTATTGCACAAAGGAACGTTTAAAGAAAAAATAGAAGCACTTGTTGTTTCAAATGCATTTTCTGAATTAAGCAGAAATAAAAAAACAATGCGTTTTGTACGTTTATTTCACGATTGTTTTACTGGAAAAACACCTTCAAAATCAAAACGTTTACTTCTTCCGAAAATCTACAAACCTATTTTTGATGAAGCGGTTCGAATTTCAAAATCGCATCAACTTCCTGCAGAAGAAATGACCCAAACCATGCACTATGCATTGAATAATATTTCAGCTACATTCAATGAAATTCTATTCGAACGATTAAACATAAAAATCGAAGAATTAATTACTAATGAAAAGTTTACCAATATCAAATTAGAAGATGTTATCTCCAATTTAGAAATACCATCCGATTTTAGAAACTTGCTTTTCCCTTCGACAGACAAGAAAAGTACATTTTCGGCAAAAGAATATTCTGGATTTTTCAAAGGATTACCTTTTCCTTTTTTCGGTTCAACCTTATTATTAGGAGCGAACTTCACAAGTACAAAAGTACTTTACAATAGTAGACCTTTATTAAATGATTTTGCCGAAAAAATAGGAAAATACAAACACCCAAAACGAATGTTGTGGCTTACCGATACGTTCCACGATAAAAATGGAGTATCCAGTGCTTTACAAGATGTTCATAAGGAAATTAAAGCTAAAAATTTACCAATTGACCTTTTAATTTGTAGTAGTGAAATGGAATCTGATGATCACTTGATTGTCGTTAAACCTCTCGGAGAATATACATTACCATTCTACAAACAACAACCCATTCGCATTCCAAACTTAAATGAAATTCATCAGATATTTCAACAAGGAGAATATGATCGCATCATGTGTTCAACAGAAGGTGTTATGGGATTAGTTTCACTTTATTTAAAAAACGCATATAAAGTTCCAACTTCGTTTTTCATTCATACAGACTGGATTATGTTCGCCCGTAAAGTATTAAACTTTGATGTACACAATCTCAACAGAGCAAGACGATTTATAAGAGCATTTTACCGAGGTTTTGATCAATTATATGTACTCAATACAGATCAGAAAAAATGGTTGACAAGTAAGGAAATGGAATTTTCCGAAGTACAAGTCAAATTAACAGCCCATTGGGTTGGGGATTGTTTTATTCCTAAATCGAACGAAAGAAAAAAACTATTTGGATTTGAAAAGCAAGATTTTACTTTACTATTTGTCGGTCGTTTAAGCGAAGAAAAGGGAATTAGTGACATCATTGAGGTATGTCAATCTTTAGATGATGAACAAATAAAATACAAAATGGTATTTGTTGGAGAAGGTCCTGCCTATCAAAAAATCAAAGAAACTCTCCCGAAAGCACAAATCATTGGATGGCAAACAAAGGAAATACTTGCTTCGATGTATTCTTCCGCTGATATTCTACTACTACCTTCTAAATTTGATACATTCAGTTGTGTCGTTTTAGAAGCTTTGAGTTGTGGATTACCTGTTATAGCATATAATACCAAAGGCCCAAAAGATATTATTCAATCAGGTGAATGTGGTTACTTGGTCAATGGAAAAAATGAAATGGTCAAAGCCATTATCCAATTAGATGAATCAAAAGAACAGTTAAATACGTTTAAAATAAATGCAATAGAAAGAAGCAAATCATATCACAAAGATCAAATAATGAAACAATTAATGAATGATTTGAGTTTATAATTCAGGAAGTTTTAATCGTTTATTTGTTTATGTTGGCATTTAGTTGTCAACAATTTTTTTTCAAAATTTAAAGTTATTCAGATGAAATGTATTTTAAATCAAAAAGGCTACCAAAATTGGTAGCCTTTTTGATTTATAACTGAATATTTATTCTTTAATCAACTTATAAATTTGATTATTGCTTTCAGATTTAATTACAATCAAATAAGTGCCTTTAGCTAATTCTCGTAGATCTAAGAATGTATTAGATACACTTTCCATAGATCTTGTTTCGATAATTGAACCAGTTAAAGATTGAATTTGGATATCAATTTTAGTTGAGCCTCTCCATTCAATATTAACTATCCCATTTGAAGGATTAGGATATATTTTCATCATTTCATTCAACTCTGATGTTAATCCTGTTGTATTTTCTTTTTCAATTATCACTTTTCCTTCTACTAAACATTTATTAGCATCTTTTACCGTGTAGGAATACTCACCTGCTTTTTCAAACAAAGTATCTGATAAAGAATTAGTAGACCACAGATAAGAATATGGTTTAACTCCTCCACTTACAATCAAAATTGCTGATCCATTTTGAGTTGTCTCTTTTGTTGATTTCGTTTCAACTACTAATTTAGAAGGTTCAGTAATTTCGATCTGTTTGGAAACTTTACATTCTTTTTGATCATTCAACATCAATTTACCTTCAACTGTATATTTTCCAGCTAACAATTCTTGTTTTAATGAGCTAGAAGAATTTGACCAATTAAAAGAATAATCTGTAAGTCCATTCGTCGTTTTAACTGTTGCTGTTCCTTTCAACCCAAAACATAAAGGGTTAGTGATTTCAACATTTAAGACCGGTAAAGATGAATAATCAATAGAAATAGGAACAATTAATTTTTTTCCAATATTATCAGTCACGATAAGAGTATCTACACCAGCTCCTACAGCTGTTAAATTAGAAACAGAAGATTTAGCTATTTTCCACTCATATTTGTAAGGACTAACACCTTTATTTACCATCACATTTGCAGAACCATCTTTTAAACCACATATACTAGCATTTTGAATTGTTGCTTTTGCTTCTAATTGGTTATTGATAGTGTCATTACTTACCAAATGTAATAACTGACCTCCTTCAACTAATTCTCCTGAAATAGCATAATGTGCTTGACAAACAAACATGTAATGTCCTTTTCCTAAAATAGTTTCCATATCAATAATCCCTGAAGATTCTTCATCTTTAGTCATGAAACGACCTCCTTGAGTTGTAAAACGATCATTATCATGTTCAGCTACTTTTTCAATTACATCAGTATTCACATCATATTTCCAAATCAAGGCTAAATAATCTTGATTTCCTGGATCTTCTTGTATCAATATTTTACCATTTTTATCCATAGTCATATTATCCATCATTTTAGGACCTTCAGTACCATCTAAAACAGCAGTAATAGTTCCACCTAAACTAGGATTAGCAGCATCTTTAAAAGACAAACGATACATTCTACTCGGACTTGAAAAAGCATTCGTAGTTACGAAATAGAAATCATTAGGATTAGCAGGGTCCCAAACTCCATCTTCTGGACGTAAAAATTTAGTTACAGAATTACGCGTACTAAAAGTTTCTAATTGAGCTCCAGTTGAGTCAGAAACATCTCCTAAATCAGCTAAAGTAAATGGTGTTTCTGGATTAATAACAGAATTACTAACTTCGATAGGTAAATCTTTTACAACAATTCCAAATAATTTACCATTTGTTAATCCCGCTTTTTCGATTTCTGTACCAATATTTGTTTTTGTTCCAACATAAACATAAACCTGTCCAGGTGTCGCATCATCTGTCCCAATAAGAACCGTATTATCAGAATGTAAAGGTGCAGCTAATACGTTTTCAAATGAGAACTTACCTAATCTTGGTAACTCATATGAAACTCCAGCTTCTACACCTGTAACTACATGAGCAAAAGCCCTACCTTCAGGTCCTGCTTCTTCACCATTCATAAATATTCTTTCTTGAGTTCCTTTCCCTGTTGAAGCATTGTAAAAAGCTGACATTTGAGGTAAATCAGCTGAACAGAAGCGATTAAATATAGCAGCACTATCCTCATATTTTTTAGCAACTTTATTCCAAATTTTAACTTTTGAAATTAAATCTTGACCTTTTTTAACTTCAAAAGTATTTTTATCAATCACCCATTTAGATACAAAAGCACCTTTTTTACCATGTAAACGAGGGACACCAAGAGAAGTACCAACTTCATGATTTATCAACATTGTAAATGTACCGTCATTATTATCAAAAGCACCAGTACCATCAGCTAAACCAACCATTTTGTATCCATTCGAAGCAGTATCACCTACAGTCAAAACAGCATCTAATAAAACGTCTTTATTCAACGATTTTAAATAAGGAGAAGCAGAACTACTTACCAATGTCTTTTCCAAAGAATTTGGAGAATTAGGAGCAACAAAATTGGTAAGTTTATCATTACCACTTAATGCATACGTATATACGTGGCAATTCAATCCTGTTGCAACTGCAACACCATTTTCTGTTGGAGAATATTGACCGTAATCATTATCATTAGCAATGGCAATCGTACTGTCATTAATAATGGCTAACCCTTCAGCTTTTTCTAATAAAGTAGGCCATCCATTTGCTAGTAAATCCATGTATAAGGATTTTTTAACTGGAACAATATTATTGTTTGCCAATCCAGTTTCATCAACTAAAGCTTCCAACGATTTCGAATTATTATCATAACTAATCCCAGATAATACTGGAGTTGCACCACTAATATTAATTTTATACATTTTTTTGATATCGGTTGTACCTCTTAATGCAGCTTCTAGTACTAAAAATGTAGTATCATTAATAGCTGTCAAATCTCCAATCTTCCAATCTCTTAATCGTATTTGGTTCGAGCCACTTGCGCCTACAATTCCACCATTTAAATACGCATACATTTTTGTTGAATTATTTGATGGATCTATTTCTAAAATGCGATGAATTTTAGTCCCTTCACCAACTGATTTTGTAGGAAAAAGAATTGGACTTTGAATGATTGCATACACTTTTCCGTTTGGAGTTATCGTTATACCTTCAAAACCTCTGTTATTTTTTCTATATGCAAAAACAGTATCAATTGCTACATCTTGTGATTCAGCCCCAACTTTAGAAGCATAGGGAGTATACCTTTTTAAAACAACCCCATTTTTATCAACTTTCCAAATTGTTGGACCACCTTCTTCACAAATCCAAAAATTACCTTCTTTATCAACAGTTATACCTTCAGAATCTATTCCCCAAATATCTTTATTAGCAATTTTAGTATTAAAATTTGCACAATTTTGAACAGTATCTGTAGAAGCAACCTCTAAACTTGTACTACCAAATCCAGTTGGATTAATAATACCTGTTGCTGATGTACCATTAGGTCTTTTAATTGTGATTGTTTGTAAAATTTGAACTGAGTCTCCTTGAATTTTAATGCGATGAATTTTAGGAGCATAGTTTGGAAAAGCATATATCTTATCATAAGTAGGTTTACAGGATGGAGAATTCGCATTAGCTGCATCAATGTTCACACCTCGGTCAGAAACAGTCCAAAATTCTTTACCATTTGTATTTGGTATTGAGTACAATCCCGAAAACCCTCCTTCCTTAAAAGAAATCCCTTGAAAATCACCAATTTTGGCAGATTTCTTGTTTTCATAATCTTGTAATTTGTTGATTTGAGCATTTGCACTTTGGTTTGAAATACACCAAATTGACAAAACACCTAATAAACAGTTCATTGATTTTTTCATTGTTCTATTTTTAGTTTTAACCAAAACTATTCTTATAAAAAGAAGCGGAGGTTTATCAATAATTAAACCTTTGTTATTTTACTCCATATTTTATTATCATAAAATCTCCAGAACATAATGAAATTATTATCATAATACTATGTAAGCATAACATTTAAAAATGTGTCTTTTGTTAAATATGTTAAAATCCTGAAAATATCTTTAAAGGAGAAAATAATAAAGATTATTTATCGTTATGTTTGATAAAAAAAGAACTACTATGAAAAAAATCACTTTATTCTTCAGTCTATTAATCTTAGGTGTAGGGATTACTGCTTTTACATCAAGTAAAGAAAAAACAAATATTACGACCTCAGAATCAGGCATTCAATTTACCACAATCTCATTTCAAGAAGCTTTAAAATTGGCTAAAAAAGAAAAGAAAAATATCTTTTTAGATGCTTATGCAAGTTGGTGTAGACCGTGTAAAATGTTAAAAAACAATATTTTTACAAAACAACATGTTGGGGAATTTTACAATAAAAACTTCATCAATTTAGCGATTGATATGGAACAAGGTGAAGGACCTCAACTTGCTCGTAAATATCGTGTACAAGCATACCCTACTCTATTATATATCAACGAAAACGGAGAAGTTATAGGAAATTCAGTAGGTTACATAGAGGATGAAGAGCTGATTAGTATTGGGAAGAAATATGTGAAGTAGTTGTTAGTGATTAGTTGTTAGAAATTAGGCATTAGGCATTAGGCATTAGGCATTAGGCATTAGGCATTAGGCAAAAGTAGAAGGATAGTTAATTAAACTTTTTACTTTTTACTTTTTACTTTTTACTTTTTACTTTTTACTTTTTACTTTTTACTAAATTTAACCACTTAAAAATCAACTATGAAAACACAAAAAATTATTTATTGGTCAACAACTGGACTTATTGCTTTGTTCGAAGGAGTAATGCCTGCTTTAACTTTTCAATCTAAACTTGCAAAAGAAGGGATTTCACATTTGGGATATCCTGAATATTTTGGAAATGCGTTAGTTATTTTCAAAGTTTTGGGAGTTTTAGCGTTAATTATCCCTAAAGTTCCTGCACGATTAAAAGAATGGGCTTATGCTGGATTTGCTTTTGATTTTATCTTTGCTTCAATCAGTCACGGAGCTGTAGATGGTATTAATTTTCAAACGTTTTTCCCTTTCATTGTACTTGCGATACTGATGTTATCATACTTTTCATATCATAAATTGAGAGAGGCGAAATAATCACCCTCCTCAATCCTCCCTCCACTTCGAGAACCTCTGTGTAAAAAGGAGTAAGATATTAAAATGCACTTTTCGGAGTGCATTTTGTTTATATACTAATTTCAATCTTTTGTGATATAAGTCACAGAAAAAGTTAATAATGAAATATACATTTGAAGAAAAAAAGAAACATGGAAAAGTCTATCATTGAAAACGGAATGAGTTACCAACGATACCGAGGATTAATTCATCATTTGTTACAAGAAAATAAAACAACAGGAGAGCATCAGGAAGAGCAATATATTCAATATACGCAACTAAACGAACAACGCATGAATCGCAATGAAAAACAGGTTGTTGTTTCGGATGAACTTAAAAATGTACTTACTCATCTCAACCATAATGAAACATGGGTAGTTTTTGCAGAAGCTTGGTGTGGGGATTGTGCTCAAATCATACCTTCGATTGCTAAAATAGCAGAGGCTTCTGAAGGAAAAATCGACTTAAAAATCATTATCAAAAGTGATCATTTAGAAGAAATGCAAAACTATTTAACCAATGGATCTGAAGCTGTTCCGAAATTAGTTCGTTTTGAAACTGAAACATGGAAAGAATTAGGAACTTGGGGGGCACGTCCTCAAAAAGCGCAAGCTATTGCTGAACACTGGAAACGAAACAAAGACTCTATTCCAAAAGAAGAATTTAATAAAGAATTACACTTGTGGTATGCAAAAGATAAAGGTAACGAGATTCAAAAAGAGTTTTTAATGTTATTAAACGAAAATGTTAATGTATCTTTATGACTCAATTTTTGAGTTATGAAATCTTTTCACGACCTAAACCTAAGCAAACAGTTACTTAAAGCGCTAGACGAACAAGGGTTAACTACCCCAACTACTATTCAGGAAAAATCATTTTCTGTGATTATGTCTGGACGTGATGTTGTTGGAATTGCTCAAACAGGTACAGGTAAAACCCTAGCATTTTTATTACCGATTCTGAATATGTTAAAATATTCAAATCAAAATGATCCACGTGTTGTTATATTAGTTCCAACACGTGAATTAGTGTTACAGGTTGTCGAAGAAATCGAAAAACTAACAACTTATCAAACAATTCGTACCCTAGGAATTTACGGAGGAGCAAATATCAATACTCAAATTGATCAAATCATGTCCGGGGTTGATATACTCGTTGCAACACCAGGTAGATTTTACGATGTAATCTTAAATGGAACGTTAAAAACAAAAACGATTCAAAAATTAATTATTGACGAGATGGACGAAATGTTGAACTTAGGATTTAGAGTTCAATTAAAAAACATCTTGGAAGTTATTCCAGAAAAACGTCAAAACTTATTATTCTCTGCTACCTTAGATGAAGAAGTAGAAAGTATTATAGATGATTATTTTAATACACCTGAACGTGTTGAAGCAGCGGCTCCTGGTACACCTGTTGAGAAAATTAGACAAAGTTCATTTAAAATCCCTAACTTTTTGTCAAAAGTAAATCTGATTAAACATTTGTTTGAAAAAGATGAAACGATGAATAAAGTGTTAGTATTTACAAAAAGTAGAAAAGTAGCAGACTTATTATTCGATAAGATTAACGAAGATTTTCCCGAAAATATTGGTGTTATTCACTCGAACAAATCTCAAAATTACCGCTTTAATTCCTTAAAGAATTTTCAAGAAAACAAACATAGAATACTAATTGCTACAGATTTAGTTTCAAGAGGTCTAGATATAAGTGATGTTTCACATGTTATCAATTTTGATATCCCAGAAGACCCTACACATTATATTCATAGAATCGGTAGAACAGGACGTGCTGATAAAGAAGGGATTGCTATTTCATTCGTTTCAGATTTAGATGTTGAATTATTTACAAAAATTGAAACAACAATCAATTCAACAATTTCAGAAGCTACAATACCTGAAGAAGTTGAAATCACTCCTATTCTACTCGAATTCGAAAAACCTGAGGTACCTGGTGTAAATTATTTACCAAAAGCTACATTGAAAAATTCACAAGGAGCTTTCCATGAGAAAAAAGAAAAAAACAAAAAGAAAAACTTGGGAAGCAAGTGGAAACGTGAACAAATGAAAAATAAAGGAAAAAAGAAAAAGAGAAAGTAATGACTAAATATTTTTTTGCCCTAGTAATAGGATTGTTATCCTTCGGAAGTTACGCTCAACGCTCAACTTCTGACACTTTAGTTTTAGAAGGTAAAATTATGAAGTTTCCAAAAGAACGTTTTGCTCAAAGCTATTGTATTAATGAAAAAGATTGTTTTGTATTAGTTACTGAAAAAGAAGAACATATTTTAAACACAAATCATCCGTTTACAAAAAAACTAGCTGTTGACAATCAAAATAAAACTGTAAAAATTAAAGGGATTTATGCTATCAAGCCAGGAAGTTTGGAAACTGAAAATAAAAAATGTTTTGTTTTAAATTTAATCCCAAATAAAACTAAGCGAAAAAAATAATGACCGTAAACGATTATATCGAAGCTCTAGATACAAATCGGAAAGAAGCTTTTTCAAGATTAAGACAAACGATCTTAACTAATCTACCATCTGGTTTTGAAGAAACGATACAATATAAAATGATAGGATATGTTGTACCGAAAATGACTTACCCTAAAGGATACCATTGCGATGGGAATGAACCACTACCATTTCTTCATCTAGCTAACCAAAAAAATTACATTGCTCTTTACCATATGGGAATCTACGCAAATAAAGACCTGTATAATTGGTTTGTAGAAGAATATAAAAATCAAACAGGAAAAAAACCTGATATGGGAAAAAGTTGTATTCGATTTAAAAATTTAGAAAATATTCCTTTTGACTTAATTGCAAAACTTTGTACAAAATTCACTCCGATAGATTGGATCCAATCTTATGAACAAGCATTTAAGAAATAACTTGCTCTTCTTTGATGGAGATTGTGTATTATGTAATAAAAGTATACGCTTTATTCATTTTTTAGATTCAAAAAGAGTTATATTCTTCTCCCCTTTACAATCTGAACTGGGTTTAGAAATTCAAAACCAACTTCAATTACCAAAATTCATTTCTACAGTTGTTTATCATCATAAAGGAATTCTATATTCGAAATCATCAGCAGTAATACATTGTTTATCAGACACTAACTGGTACTTCAAACCAATTTTACTACTTTTACTTATCCCCAAATTTATTCGAGATAAGGTATATGATTTTATTGCAGAAAATCGAAAAAAAATATTTCGTAACCAATCCTGTAGTATTGCTTCTGAAAGCTTACGAAAACAAGTAATTTAGGCAAACGGCAAAAGTATTTCAAAAAAATCTGTTGATTTTAAAGTTTTAAACGCTGCATAATTGAAAACCTAACTGTCTCACACAATTTCCACTTACATTAATCGTTATTTTTGTATAAACTTCGATTTTATGAGATTTTTACCTTTGTTAATTAGTCTATTAACTGTTTTTACTGTTAACTCACAAGAAAAAGGGAAATTAAGTCCTGAAGAACAAGCCTATCTTTTCCACATAGTAAGAAAAAGTCCAATTTTAGAGAAAAACATTGGAAGATACCTTGAATATAAAGGACCAACAATTTCTTTTGCAAGTGGTGAAATGAATTACGATTCTATTGAATCAATTTTAATTAACAATCCAGAATTTCTTTTTATTCGTACTTCTGAAATAGCAAAATCACCTAAAGGTCTAATTGCAGAAGCAGCCAACAAAATGGCGTTATGGGAATTGAATAAAATTTTATTAGCTAAACGATTAGAAGATGATGCTGAACTAGCAATTTATGCTTCAAAAATTGAACAATTTGAAAAGATTCTGGTAAAATTACTACCTCCTAGAGCTACAAAAGAAGATGAAAAAGGAGTACATCCTCACAAAAAAATTTATAATCTTCTTGACCCAAGTATGAGTTTTGATGATCGTCTTTCCATGATTGAAGGATATCATTTTTTAGATCAAAACGACCAATTAAATACATTAGAAGCAATTAACAGAGCGGTAAACAAATACGTTGAAAAAAGAACCTATACTTTCTACAAAGCGTTAGGTGGAGAATCTGAAATGTTTGCAAATGTACTAGTTGCTGCAGGAGATGGAAGTAATACCACTGGTTTACTTGAGGAAAGAGAAAAAGATGAAAATGGAAGATGGAACAAAGGTTTACCAAAAGCAGTTGGACTTTTTCCTTATCAAATCGAAATGATTTCTGGGGAAAAAAGAGTTATGACAATTGAACCAAAAAGATTCGCTTCAAATAAATTTAAATTAGTAGGTAATAATAAAATAACAAATTTACATTTTGATGTTTGGGGATATAATTCTAAAAAGCAGACTACCGTTGTGATTGAAAAAGATGGTCTTTCATACCATTTATTTGGTTCAGGACAAACACGTTTTTTATCCCCTGATTCTTCATTTTCAGAAGGTGCAACTTTTCAAAGCATTATTAATGAATTGAAAAATGTAAAAATTAAAACGTTACATGATCGAATTTATGGAAAACGCGGTTTTGATTATTGGATAGGTCATTATGAAAAGAAAAAAGAGGAAGCTGCAAAAGAAATTAAAAAACTAGAAATAGAATATAATGACTTTGGTTTTACACAGATTAAA
This sequence comes from Crocinitomicaceae bacterium, assembly GCA_044370735.1. GTDB lineage: Bacteria > Bacteroidota > Bacteroidia > Flavobacteriales_D > Crocinitomicaceae > CANHVK01. The sequence goes on from JBILUY010000044.1 coordinate 14,267, forward strand.
ACGAAAAACAAAATGTCTAAAAAGGGTAAAAAAGAAGCCAAAGAATTACGCAACAAAAACCCTTACAGCACAATAGACCCTTCTAAAACAGAAAACGTAAGACCAAAAACAGATTCTCAAAAAGACAAACGTAGCATTATTCAAGATAGATTGATTCGTGAAAATGAAGCTTATAAAAGCTATGTAAAAAACATTAAAGATTTAAAATACGAAAAGGAAAATGCTGAAAAAATAATGGCTGAATATCAGTTAAAATTAAATTATTACAACCAATTAATGGGTACAAAATGGGCTCAATACACTTATAAAGATGGTGTTTATACCTTTGAAGATTCTACCATTTTTGATATGAAAACCCAAGAGTTTCAATTTAAAGAAAGTGAAGACACAACATCTTTTGAGGTTAGGTTACTATCAATTCCTTATTCTTCTATGTCGAAAGATGCCGATGAGGTAATGTTGCATATTCACTTAACTGATGCTGAACCTGCTTATGATGCGCGCTTACAAATTCGTTTAGAAGATGCTTTTGGATCTGATGCTTTTACATTGGATAAACAGCTAATTTCCAAAGATGACAGTGTTGCAGTAAAACAACTTTTTGAATCTTTGGCAAATAAAAAATTACCGATTGTCATGAAAGTTCGCGGACAAGGTGTTGGTACTTGGAATGGATTTAAAACTGTAAAATCTCCGAAAGTTACAGAATTGAGTAGCTATCCCGGTAGTACACCAGAAGCTAGAAAACAATCTCGAATGGACACTACTTATGTTCGTTTAAGAAAAACGGAATTGATTATTAAAACTAAAGAAAAAATCACCTTTGAAGTAAACTCATTCACAGATCCTGTTTCTAGTAATATCGATATTAACAATCCTGCGATTTTAAGTGCAATGCAAAAATACGACTTAACTAAAAATGACATTTTAAGTGCTTATCGTTCTGCTTTTATATTGAAAAAAATGAAACAAGAATTAAACATTTTAGCTGGAGAATACCTGGATCAACAAACAGCTAAAATCGTTTTAGATCGTCTAAACGCTGAGGTTGACAAAGCGAAAGTTCAAGTTGGAAAAGCGACGTTTAAGGTGAAAGAACTTTAGGGAATTAAAAATTATGGGTTATGGGTTATGATTTATACGTGAAAAGAAATGAAGATTTTTGTTAATTTTTTAATATGCATATTTGCTTTATTAAATGGTAAATTATTTTCTCAATATTTAAATCCTGAAGATACTTTAAAATCAAATTATGAACTCATTGATAAACTAACTCCTGACATCATAAAATTCTCAAAG
>JBILUY010000192.1:0-4949 GCA_044370735.1 Crocinitomicaceae bacterium
TTTCTTTTTTTTAAAAGATTAAGAAACAGTTTTGGTTCATCTGTTGAATTTGATTTACATGATTATATTGATAAGAATAGAATTGATTTAAAGCAAAAATGTGATGAAGTTTTTGACTTGATAAAAACAAGCACCGATCTTCATAATTTAAAATATAAAAATGTATTTATAGGTGATATTGTTTATGATGAGTCTCTAAGATATAGAGGAGTTTGGGTTGGTACAATAAAAAAAATAGACGAACGTGTGTATGATTGTCTTTTTTTGACAATTTGTATGATAGAAAGTATTGATTTTTTATATAACAAATATCAAATAAAATCTTCCATATTTTCACACAATGTTGGATATGGAGCAGTAATTTCTAAATATTTTTTAACTAAAAATAATGTTGATGTTTTTGGTGGGGTGATTGGTATGGGGCCTATTAAAAGAGTGACTAAAATCAAACATAATAGACTACCATGGGTTGCAGATATTCCCAAATCAAAAATCGATAGAATTATAAACCAAGAAAATATTCATAAAAACTTATTAAGCAAAGCACAAGACTATATAAATGATAGATTTAATGGGGTGTCAACTATTATTGATGCTCAATTAGCATTTTCAAAAGATAATAAACTCTATATAGATAAGGCTGATTTTAGAAATAGATATGGAATTTTAAATGAAAATAAGTGCTCTTTTATATTATTGCATGCATTAACAGATTACCCTAATCATTTTGAAGGGGTTTATCAAGATTATTACATTTGGTTGAAAAAAACGATTGATATTGTAAAGGATATTCCAGAAGTGAATTGGATTTTTAAAGAACACCCATCCTCCTATTTATATCCTACGGAAGATTTTGATTTAATATCTTTTATGAGTGAATATACATCAAACTATCAACATATAAAATTTATTCCTACAACAGACAGATTTAATACAAAGTCCCTTATTTATCTTGCTGATTCAATTATTACAGTTTGTGGTACAGCAGCGATTGAATTTTCAATTTTTAATATTCCTTCAATAATCTGTAGCAATAATTATTTTTCAAAATATAATTTTTGTATTCATTCAAAAACTGAAGAAGAATATTTAGAGGTATTAAAAAACATGAAAAACATAAAAAGTAATCTTAATCAGGAGGATAGAGATTTAGCATCTTTAGTTTATTACCTCACATTTGGGGTAATAGGTGGAAATAATTGGAATGCAGATGTTTTTTTACCTGTTTCAAATCATGATGAAAGGCTTCAAAACCAAACAGAAAAAGTGTTAAACTACTATATAGATTTTTTAAAAAAATCAAAAGAAATATCAGATTATGAAAGTGTTTTGAAAGATTTTATTTTAAACAAAGACAAAATAATATTTTTTAGGGACAAACAATTAAGTCAAATATAGAATATTGATTAGTTTTGCATATATTCAAATTAAGTTAATCAACCACTTAGATGAAAAAAATATTAGGAATATCAGCATTTTACCATGATTCTGCCGCTGCAATTTTGGTTAATGGAGAAGTGATAGCTGCAGTCCAAGAAGAAAGATTTACTCGAGATAAACATACAGAAAAATTCCCTGTTAATTCAATTAAATATTGTCTTGAAGAGACAGGACTTACTTTAAATGAATTAGATGCTATTGTTTTTTATGATAAACCTTTATTAAAATTTGAAAGACTTTTAGAAACATATTATGCGTTTGCACCCAAAGGTTTGTGGTCATTTATAAAGGCTATACCTGTATGGGTTAAAGAAAAATTATTTCTTAAAAAAATGATTTTTGATGGATTAATGGAAGTTGGTCATTATGATAAAAATAAATTAAAATTACTTTTTCCAGAGCATCATTTAAGTCATGCTGCAAGTACATTTTTTGTTTCTCCATTTCATGAGTCTGCAATACTAACTATTGATGGAGTTGGGGAATGGACAACAGCATCAATTGGTTATGGTACTGAAAACAAAATTGAGTTTAAGAAAGAATTAAATTTTCCACATTCTGTTGGATTACTTTATAGTGCCTTCACATATTATTTAGGTTTTACAGTAAATTCAGGTGAATACAAATTAATGGGACTTGCTCCTTATGGTGACCCTAACTCATCTGATACTTTAAGATTTATTGAATTAATTAAAAAACATTTAGTTGATATAAAATCAGATGGTTCCATTTGGTTAGATCAATCATATTTTGATTATTCTACTGGAATGAAAATGACCAATAATGCCAAGTGGAAAAAAATATTTGGTTTTTCAAGAAGGGAAGAAGAATCAGAATTGGAACAATATCATTGTGATTTAGCTTTGGCGATACAGAAAGTTACTGAAGAGATTGTGTTAAAAATGGCAAAAGAAGCCAAAAGAATAACTCAGTCAAATTACTTATGTTTGTCTGGTGGTGTTGCGTTGAACTGTGTGGCAAATGGAGTGCTTTCGAGAGAAAAGATATTTGAGAAAATTTTTATTACTCCAGCTTCAGGTGATGCAGGGGGAGCGTTAGGAGCTGCATTGACAGCAAATTACATCTATTTTGACGAACCAAGATTGGTGAATACAGAATCAGATTCATTAAAAGGTTCATATTTAGGTCCATCTTATTCTGATAAAGAAATAGAATTGATGATCAGAAAAACAAAAGCGATTAGTCATAAAATCGAATCTGAAGATGAATTAGTTCAGTTTTCAGCTAAAAAATTAGCAGAAGGTGAAGTTGTTGGATGGTTTCAGGGTAGAATGGAATTTGGTCCAAGAGCATTAGGAAATAGAAGTATTTTAGGTGATGCAAGAAATCCTGAAATGCAGAAAAAAATTAATTTAAAAATTAAATATAGAGAAGGATTTAGACCTTTTGCCCCTTCAGTATTAAAAGAAGATGCGAACCTTTATTTTGATATGGAAGAAGATTCTCCATATATGCTATTGGTATCACCTGTTTCTGAAAATATGAGATACGAACTTCCTGAAAATTATTTTAATTTATCACTTTGGGACAGGTTATACACTAAACGCAGTAAAATACAGTCTGTTACGCATTTAGATTATTCTGCTAGAGTTCAAACAGTAACAACCGAAACAAATCAACGTTATTGGAAATTAATTAATAGTTTTAAGGAAATCACAGGAATAGGTGTAGTTGTAAATACAAGTTTTAATGTACGAGGTGAACCTATCGTTTGTACTCCTTATGACGCTTATAGATGTTTTATGAGTACAGATATGGATGTTCTTGTTATAAATAATTATATTTTCATAAAGAAAGAACAAGAAGATTGGGAAAATAAAGATAAGTGGATCGTTAATTTTAAAATGGACTAAAATGAAAATTTTCTTAAGACTTTTTTTTATATTTTCATTACTATACATTCATCGTGTTCTTCCCGTTTTTGAACCTAAAGGAATAAATTATTTAATTAGTATACTTACATTGTTTATTGTATATAAGGAGTTCTTAAAATTAAAAAATTTACTCCCAATATATGTTAAAGGTTTGCATATTAAGTCGTTTGTGTATTATTTGCTTATACTGGTAATTTTATTTTTTGGAGTTCTTCAAATGACTTTAATTGATACTTTTGGTAATCAGCGATACATACGATTGTTTTTTATTGTAGTGATAATTGCAGTACTTTCTAAAATGTTTGTAATGCTAATGAAATCTCAATTTAATAATTTAACTAAAGGGTTATTTTCAACATTATTTATGAGTATTTCATTTCTACTTTTAATTGAGTCATTTTTTATGTTTAAGACATTATCTCATGGTTCAGGTGAAGCATATAGTGGTAAGCTATGGACAAAAAAATACTGGAATCCAATAAATAAGTATGGCTATAGAGATAAAGAGGTTGTTAAAAATGAAAATACTATTTTATTTGTAGGAGATTCTTTTACTGCAGGTACAGGTATAGATAAAATAGAGGATAGATTTTCTGAACAAACTATTTCTTTTTTGAATCAGAGAAATATAAAGTATCATTCAATAAATATTGGAAAATACGGTGCTGATACAAAACAGGAATATGAAAATACAATTGATTTTTTAAATAAAACAAAGGTTCATCCTAAAAAAATAGTACTTCAATATTTTTACAACGATATTGAGAACTTAATGTCTAAATATCAAACAAAATGTCTTAGTTCTTCTAGTAATCCTATTAAAACAAGTGTTTTATCTAAATTAGCTACTTATTCATATGTGATCAATTATTTTTATTGGTTATACCCACCGGTTGCGACAACGAGTGAAAATGTACCAGAAGAATGCATGTATTTAAATCAATTAAAGTATGCATATGCCGATACTACAATTACAAAAGAATTAGAAACTTATTTTACTAAATTTATTGAATTGTCTAAATCCCAAAAAGCGGAACTGATAATTGTATATTATCCTTTTATGGAAGACTTGGAAATGAGTTCCAAACTTGGTATAGACAAATGGATTATTCATTTTTTCAAAAAAAATAAAATAAAATTATTAAATGTTAAAAAGTATATATCACATTTAGATTCTAATAAGAGAAGAGCAACTCCTACTGATGCTCATGCTTCTGTTGAAGTAAATAAAATTGTTGGTCGTGAATTAAGTAAATATATATTAAAATAAAAAAGATGGATTTTTTAAAAGATTTATGGGGGTTTATGAAAGAACGCAAGAAATTTTGGCTGGCTCCAATGATAGTTCTTTTGTTAATTATTGGTTTATTAATTGTTTTTGGTGGCAGTAGCGCTATAGCACCATTTGTTTATACTTTGTTCTAAATGATGAAAAAATCAGATCATTATAAAACTGTTTTAACAATAGTTACTGGACTTTTAGTATTGGTTTTAATTACTAATACAGATATTAAATTAAATACATTTTCAGGGAAAATATTTATTGTTTCTATAACTTTATCAATCCTCTCTTTGATTTCAGCCTTTATCGCTAATAAAGTTGATTTTTTATGG
>JBILUY010000203.1:0-4603 GCA_044370735.1 Crocinitomicaceae bacterium
TAAAAAAATATGGAGACAATAGATATTCATTGGATGTTCAAGGATTAAATGTAGGGTCCTACATTTTAGAGGTAAGAAATGATAAGAATGAAAAATTTTATTTAAGATTTACTAAATGATAATTAAAAAATATTTGCCAATAATAGGTTTTGGAATCTTGGCTTTGAGCTTATTAGCTTATTTGTTAATAGATAATAGAAAGGAGGAGGATCAAATAGTATATATTGATTCGACTAAAGTTTTTGATTCTTTTCAGATGAAGAAAGAATTGGATAGAGTTATTGAAAAGGATATGTTGATCGATAGTCAAAAATTAGACTCTTTAGGTCGAGTTTTGGATGGATTATCGAAAATACCAACAACTCCTTTATTGACATTAAATAATTTAAAGCAACAATATGTAGATTATAAATCTAAATTGGATGAAAAATTTCAAAAGTTATCAGCTGATTATACAAGTCAAGTTAATGAAAGATTAAAGTTATATATTGATGAATTTGGCAAATCTCATCAATATAAAATAATACTAGGAGGAAATTTACAAGAGGGAGTGCTTTATGTTGATAATGCGTTAGATATTACAAGTGAATTTATCGTTTATGCAAATAAATCTTATTTAGATAATTGAGAACACATTTTTACATATTGACTTTTATAATCTATTTTATATCATCGTGTAAAGAAGAGGTAACCTATAAACCTACTTCTTTAGATGGTTTACGATATGTTGAGGATGATGGTGAAAAATTACATAGAACTATAATTTCAAAAAAAATTGTTTTAGATCAAATAGGCAAAAAAAAGGTAGAGGAAATTAGATTTAATGTTGGTTTTGTCAGTGCTTTAGATTTTATAAAACATAAACAAGTAAAAATTGATAAAAATGATTTACCTAATCTTAAAAATGAATCGGTAGCAATTTTTGAAATGAATTTAATACATTTTTCTAGGAGTATAATTGAGGCCAGACGAAATCCATTAGATCCAGATCAAACTATGCAATATTTAGTTGGAGGGATAATAAAGGATTTTTCTGTAATTCAAAATAATAAAGAATATATTCCTAATGGACATCAAGTTGAAAATAGTCATATTAATAAAAATAGGATTAAACTCTTTTTGTTTTTTAAAGGGGTAAATATTCATAAAAAAATAAGGTTTATTTATCATGATCGTTTGTTTGGATCTGGTATGTTGAATTTTGGGTTAAATAAAGAAAAGTAATAATTTGTTATGTTACAAAAAATTAGAAACAGTAAGTGTTTTAAGAGCATTTGTTTTACGTTAAGTATTCTAGGTCAGATTGCAGTGCCATTTCAAGCTTTGTCATTAACAGGTGGTCCAAGTCAACCTGAATTTGGCTCCTTTACTCCAGTTGGAACATCCGATATGGTTGATTTGTCAAGTGGTGATATGAGTTACAATATACCGTTATTGGATGTTGGAGGGTATCCGCTAAATATTGCTTATTCTTCCGGAATAACTGCTGACGATGAAGCTTCTTGGGTTGGTTTAGGTTGGAATTTATCAGTTGGTCAAATTAATCATAATGTACGTGGTTTGCCAGATGATTTTAATGGTAATGCTAAAGAACCTGATATTGTTGAATATGAGGATTTTTTAAGACCTAATATTACTGTCGGAGGAAGTTTTAGATTTTCACCTTACCTCGTAGGAGCAAAATTAAAAAATGCTCAAAAAAGTATGACAAAGGCTCAAATTACAGGTAAAAGTAAAAAACAAAATACTGGTCCAATGTCATATTCTATTGCTATTTCTTATAATAACTACAATGGTTTAGATATAAAACCTAGTTTTGGAATTAGTTTTGATATTACAGAGAATTTTCACGTAGGTTTAAATTTATCTTCAGGTAAAGACGGTTTATCTGTATCACCTGATTTAAGTTTTGATAAAAAGAAATCAAATAAATATAAAAGATTAAATGATTTGTCAGGTCGTATTGGATGTTCTTTTAACTCACGTCAAGGATTAACTAGTTTATCTTTTTCTGGTTCAAAAAAATCTTCAAACAATAATTCAAAAAATAAGTTCAAAAATTACGTTGGACAAGTTAGTGGAAATTTAGGTTCTTCAATTAGTTTTAATGATAACATTTATTCTCCTACAGTTCGAAATGGAATGCAAACAGAAAGTTTTACTACTAATGTTTCTGTAGGCGGAGAAGTCTTTGGAGTTGAAGGCCAAGTTGATGTAACAGCATATGGTACTAGAGTAGGTATCTCAGACTCCGAAAAATCAAGAAAAGTAAAAGCTTTTGGTTATGTACATACAGGAAGATCTAATCCTTATGAACAACATACTGTTACTGATGTAAATAGAGAAAAAGATGGAGCAATTTCGAAAAATACAGCTAATCTTTCACTAGCCAATCATACTTATGATTTACATTCTATACAAGGACAAGGAGTGTCAGGTCAATATAGACCCTATAGAAATCAAGTTGGTTTTTTATTTGATGGGTTAGCTACTGATTATTCAACTTCTGGATCAATTGGAGCTGAGTTAGGAATAGGTAACATTGCACATTATGGATTTGATGCAGATGTTACACGTGTAAATAGTCATTCAGGGGTATGGAAAAATTCTATTCTAAAATACTTTAAAAACAAATCAACTGGTGGCCCTGATTATGAAGAGGTTCATTACAAGAATGTTGGTGATTTAAGTGTGGACAGAAATTTTACTTTATCTGAAAATGTAAATGCAAATGAACAAATGTTTTCAAGAGTCGGAGGATATGATGCAGTCAATTTCCCTGTTGTTGGAATTGCTTTTGCTAAAAAGTTAGCAAAAAAATATAAAGGAAGATATACAGATTTGAATTTATATTCAACCATCAAACGAACTAAAAGACAAATTAGAAATCAATCTATTGAAAATATTACTGTTGATGAAGTAAGTCAAGGAATTGGATATGGCCCTCTAGTATTGAAAAAGAAAGCTTCTTACATGAGAGGACATCATGTTGGTGAAATTCATATCACACGAAATGATGGGGCTCGATATATTTATGGTTTACCCGCTTATAATTTATCAAAAAAAGAAGTAACTTTTGCTTTAAATGGAGCTACAGCTGATCATAATACTGGAATAGTGTATTATTCATCAAAAGAACAAAGTGTAATAGATTCAAAAAAATATGATGATTTAGATAATGATCAATTTTTTAATAGTGTATCAACTCCAAGTTACGCACATACACATCTATTAACATCTGTTTTATCAGCAGATTATCAAGATATTGAGCGCGGTGGAGTAGATAATATTTTAAATGGACCTTCCGATGGTGATTTAGGCAGCTACACAAAAATTAATTATGTTAAACAAAAAAATTATAATTGGAGAGTTCCTTTTGAAAAAAATACGGCATCTCATAATGAAGGTTTGAAAACTGATGAAAATGATGATCAAGGTAATTATGTGTATGGAACAAAAGAGATTTATTATGTTAAATCGATTGAAACTAAAACACATGTTGCAGTATTTACATTAACAGGAAGACAAGATGCTTTAGGAGTATTGAATGAACATGGAGGTGCAGATAAAAATAATCCTCTCATGAAATTGAGTAAAATTTCTTTGTATTCTAAACCAGATTTTAAAGCAAATGGGGAAAATGCAACACCAATTAAGGAGGTTCATTTTGAATATACTTACGATTTGTGTAAAGGTTCTAAAGGTATAGTTAATAATTTAGGTGAAGCTGTAAATTTAACTGATGAATTATCAAATAATAAGGGTAAGCTTACTTTGAAAAAGATATACTTTACGTATAAAAATTCAAGTATGGGTAAATATACAAATTACCTATTTAATTATCATGAAAATGATATTTTACAAAATCCAGAGTATAATTTAAAGGGATATGATTGTTGGGGGAATTATAAAGAAAATTTAGGAGATGGATTAAATACAAGTTTACCAACAACAATGGAACATCCTTATGTTGATCAAGAAAATAAAACGGAACGAGATCGTGAAGCTGCTGTTTGGACTTTAAAAGAGATATCATTACCCTCAGGAGGGAGTATTAAAATAGAATACGAGTCGGATTCTTATTCATATGTACAAGATCGAAAAGTGATGAGAATGTATCAAGTTATGAATTTATCTTCTAGAAATAATTTGACACTTAATGAAATTGAAAACGATCCATTAACAGGACATACTTTTGGTTATGGTGCTGGAAAATATTTGTATGTAACTATTCCTAGTAATAGTACATATACAGTTACTGATTATTTGGGAGGTTTTCGAGATAAAAAAATGCAATTTAGATTTTTGTTAAACATGACTCCTTTTGGAGCAAATCCATTAACAAGAAGTGCATTAAATCAAGCAAAATTTGATTTTGTTTCTGGATATGCAGAAATTGAGCCACAAAACTCTGAAATCAAAAGTTTTGGAAATAAAAAGTATTTGATTATAAGTTTAAAAACTGTCAGTACTGAAGGTGGTTTTACACCAGGTGTTGACGTTAATCCTATGGCGAAAGCAGGATGGAATTTCGGAAGAAAGAATTTAAGTAAGTATGTTTATTCCGATGATAATGGTCCACAACCTTCACAGTCTGTTGGTG
>JBILUY010000193.1:0-4907 GCA_044370735.1 Crocinitomicaceae bacterium
ACTTAAACTTATCTTCAAGTCCTTTTTCTATAACAACTTTATGCCATAATGATCCTTCTTTATGAAGATAGTCAATTAATTCACTTGATGAAAGATTACCAAATTCTTCAATAACTCTATCCATTAATTCTATTTCATAATCCGAAAATTCAGAATCATTAAATGCAGAATTCGGAGTTATTTTAAAACCATTACTGTATTTTTTTGATGGAGTAATGTGAATAAAATCTTTAAACTCACTCCCTAATTCTAATACAATATTGTAATAAATTTTTTCTGGAACAGGCCCTTTTTCCCAAACCTTGTAACTTAACCAAGTTACTGGAACTCCTGTTTCTGAAACAGAAATCTCATCTATTAGATAAGTCAATTTAATTAATTTTGTCGAATATAAATTGTTGATTTTACTAGATAAATAAACAAATAAATTAGATAATTTTTCTTTGTTGTAAATCAACATATCACGTCCTTCTAATGATTCTTGCATAATTCCTATAACAAATATAAAATAAATTAAAACATTTATTACACTTAATCTCTAAAACCTTTTCTTCTTTCATCCGTTTCGGTTGATTTTTTACCATCAATGAAAACAACCAAAGCGCTTCGGAAGAAATACCACTCCCACATTCCATTCCTATACATGGTTGGTAAAGAACATTTACTACCTAGTGATTTTAGAAAAACAATACCCTATTCCACCATTAATGGATGGAAAAACGATCACTTTTCTTCTTATCATGGCTATGAACATGTAAAATTTATAGACGAAGGAGTTAACTATGCAGAAATCTATAGAAAATATCAAAACTTGAAAAAAGTATGCCATGGAATTATACAATGTTGGATTTCTGTATCGAATGTCATTATCCCAATGCTTGAAAAAAAGAAAGAAAATACTACCCTGCTTCTAAATAGCATACAATATCTCTCTCAGTTTATTCCTCAAAAAACGGTATTGAAATTAATGGGATACTCATCCCAGAAATTCAAGTACAAAATACAAAATCATTTCAAGAATTGTTCCCTATCTGTACTTAATCAATGTTATAAACAACATGGTAATCAATTGGCTAAATCTGAAATTCATAAAATCAAAACACTCTTTGAAGATACTACGCTTGCCTGCTGGAATGCTAGTTCTATTTACTACTACGGTTTAAGAAACAATATCATTGGAATGAGCTTGACTACTTTTTACAAATATGTTCGTATTCTTGGGCTTAAACGCTCCTTTAAAAAATTGAAAATCATAAAAATCATTGAACCAACCACCCAACCAAATGAGAAAATTCATGTGGACACTACTTTCTGGGAATTAGAAACTTGTAAAGCAGCAATCGCTTTTGTATCGGATAACTTTTCTCGAAAAGTCTTGGGAAGTTCTATTCAAATTGGTAATTCTTCTATAAATGTAGAAAAAGCTATTGATAAGGCCATTAAAACCATCCGGGAGGAACATGAAGTACCTACAAAAGAAATCAAATTAATTGCCGACGGGGGAGCTGAAAATCATGCGCAAAACATTGTTCGTTTACTCGACAAAAACAAAGACCTTCAAATTACAAAACTTACTGCAAAAAAAGATGTCGTCTATTCCAATTCCCCCATTGAAGCAATCAATAAAATAGCCAAACAATACCTACGGCATTTCAAACCAAAAACGATGATCGAACTCATTAAAATCATCAATTTCTTTATCGAAGACCACAACAACAGAAATTATCGTTTTCTGAACGGTCGTACTCCAAACGAAATGTACATACGCACTCCTGAAATTGATTACTCCCAAACCATCAAACAAGCAACAGAAAAACGTAAAATGGAAAATAATCGAATTTCTTGTAAAGGAATTTGTTAAACCTACTTGTTCCAGCTTATTACTTCATATCAGAATCGTTAAACACTTGATTTTATTAAAAGCTTTTAACTTTCTTGAAACACAATCATTCTAAATAGAATATAATAAGATAGAAAAACAAATTTCTTAAAACAAAAAATGAATGTATTAAGACCAAACCATCTTTAATCACCTTATATTCAAAGACCTTCGGTATACCGAAGGTCTTTTGATGAAATTTTAGCGTGTTGTGCTGCGGACAGGGCGACCGATATAAATGAAAAAAGCCCCGAAAAATCGGAGCTTCTAAATATTTTGTACTGTTATTAGTTTACTGCGCCTGAAAGTTCCGCCCCTGCTTTAAAACGTGGCTTTTTCTTTGGTTTAATCTGCAACGGCTCGCCTGTCCGTGGATTTCTGCCTGTGCGCCCTGCAATTGCCTGAACATCAAACGTTCCAAAACCAATAAGCGTAACTTTATCGCCTTTGGTTAACGTTTCCGTTACTGTACTTGTAAACGCTTCTAAAAACGCTTTTGCTTCTTTCTGTGACTTGCCTGTTTTATCGGCAAGCGCATTTATTAATTCTGCTTTATTCATGGGTTTTATCTATTTTTTTATGCTAACGGTCTGCTCCAAATATCTTTACCAAATTTTTTCATTAGTAAATCCGTGAGTTCCTGACGGGTTACGGGCTTTAATTCTGAAAAATCAACTTCGTCTTTTCCGTCTGTATAATCCATCATATTAAAATAAATATCTTCTCCCTTTGAACTAAGCGCAACAATCGTAAAAGGCTCGTTTATGGGGATAATAAATGATAATTTCCCGTCTGTTGTTTGTTTGGGTAATGCGGAAGAATTGTAATTTTTTAGAACCAAATAATAAGATGCGCCCGTACTTTCTTTCGGAACGTTTACGATTAACTGTTTTGTTTCTCCCTCAATAAACCTGTCGCAATTTTGCCAACCCATTTTTGAAATACAGAAAACGTAGTTAACTAAATTCTCATTTTTGATTTGCTTATCAATTACTATTTGAGATTGTCCTGTTTTGGATTCAGTTTGATAGTTTTGAGTTGTATCAAGTGCTGTTGGAACTTGTATTTCTAATTTTTGAGACTCAGTATGTGTTATCAGATTTTTATCAGATAAGTTCCACCTAACTGTATTTGCGAGTTTAACACCATCAAAAATTTGAATATCGGCTTTTCTTTGTTTTGTTGGCATTTGCACTTTAACCTTTCCTTGCTTAATTTTCAAGGTATCACCTTTTTCGTTTAAAGCATTTAGGTAAATCATTCCATCGGATTCCAGTAGTTTGCCGTCAGTAGTTTGAGTAGAAAGCCCATTTAATAACATTTCTTGCACACTGTAACACTCAATCAGTTCTATTTTCGCCGTTCCTTGCACCTTTCCAAAACATTGAGCAGGAAAAGTAACTACTGTACCTTGCTTGCCTTTTACTGTTTGCTGTTTGCTTGTGTTTATCTCAAAAGTCTGAATATTTTGTCCTTTTTTTGAGTTGTAAGCTGTCAAAACAGTAGCTTTATCTTTCTCGGCTTCTCCCGTTGTTTGCTGTTCGTTTTTAGCTTCATTCTTTGAATTACAAGAGAACAAAACCAAGCTAACTACAAAAACAAATATTGACTTATATAAATAATTCTTCATTTTTAATCTATGGTTGTGAAATAATTTGAAGCGTTGGAACTGTTTGCGTTGCTGTGGTTGTTTGCGTTGCAGTTACCTGACCACTTGTTACCATCACACTATTTGGCATAACTTGACTTGAAGCCGTTGGGTCAATTGTTGGGTCAAATGTTCCGAAAGTAATATTTATAGCAGGATTTGCATTTTCTAATATGGAGTTCCTTAAGGAAGTTTGTTGGTCAGGTGTTAAATTTTGATTAATATTTACTGTTGCTTGAAAATTAATGACATTAGCTCCTTGTGGTGAGTTCGCAATCAAATTATTCATCGAAGCGTTCAATTGATTTCCCAAAAAAGCCCCAAAAATATTAGCACGGTCATTAGTTAGATCAGTTGCAGGGACTTGCTGTCCGTTACTAGCATTAGTATTCGCCATCCCTGTAAAAGGTTGTTGCACTGGTGTATTTACCGGAGTATTTACCGTAATTTGTGAAGGTGCTTGTATTGAATTAACTCTAAAAAGTCCTTCTTTCGCCCATTGCGGAATATTGTTTTCATCAGTTGATGACCTTGAAAGACCGTCAACGCCTACCTGAATATTAACCGTTGTTCCATTGTCGTGAGTGTAGGTTTGGTCAAAATTATTTTTAGGTGATACAGAATAGCCTTGGTCTGCAAAAGAATGAATTTTGTTTCTATCAGTTTGGGTAATTGCATAACTACCATGAACTTGATAAAGTTGAACAAAATCACCATTCGGTAAATAAAGACGCATTGCAGGCTTGTAATCATCGTTAATTTGACCGTCAGGGTCTTTTAACGGCTCTAATCCCTCCAACTCTCTACAATCTATTACCCTATTTCCTGAAAACGCATAAGGCGAGTAAAATGGATATTTTGATGCAAGTGGGTCGATTGACCACATACGCCCGATTCGTGGGTCGTAATTTCGATACTTAAAGCTAATAAAGTTACCCTCTCCGCTTACTTCATCATCAACTTCTTGTTTTTGGAATCCGAATCTGTATTTAGTTCCAGTGTAACCATGTCTATTCGGCATAATTTGACCAAAAGGCAAGTAGTCAGAATACGAAACTACATCAGCCGTAAAGTAATCCACGACACCATCACCTTGTGTTGAGTTTGCTGCAAGTGGTATATCTACTGGCAGTTTACGGTCCGTTACCACGTTTAGTACGTTGCCTAGATGATTGGCAAGCTCATACCTCTTATCTCCAATCACTTGTTGTGTGATGGTTTGTCCCTGTGGTTTTTTTCCTAAATTAAACGGGTCGCCTATCTTTGAGATACGAATGTTACTAAACACTACCTCTGGGATATAGTTTTCTTCTATATCACTCTCCCACTTAATGCGCATTCGGTCATTGAGCGACTCCTTGCCTACAAAATCAAATACAT